>JBKJMR010000025.1:0-5481 GCA_046596275.1 Bacteroidia bacterium
GGAGGGCGGGGGGCGGGGGGAGGGGGCACAAGTGGGGGGGGACGGGGGACGAGAGAAATATGGATTAGAAATAGTACATGACTTACTGCAGCTCACCTGCCACTTGTCACCTGTCACACCCTTTCCCCTTCCTACGGCCTTTTTCACTACCTTTGCGGCAATATGAAAAAGCAATTTGGCCGTAGTTCATCCGGCGACAAACCCTTCAGGAAGAAAAGTGAAGCAGGAAGCGGGAAACCCGACTTTTCTAAAAAGAAATTTTCTGATAAAAAATCAGGCGGAGATAAACCTCCTTTCAAGAAAAGTTTTGGTGGCGACAGGCCATCTTACAAGAAAAACTTTGGTGAAGACAAAGAGCGTGGTGAAAAACCAGCGTTCAAGAAAAGTTTCGGCGAAGATAAAGATCACCGCAGTGGAGATAAACCAGTCAGGAAAAGTTTTGGTGGTGACAGAGAGCGCAGTGGCGGAGACAAACCATTTAAGAAAAGTTTTGGCGGAGACAGGGAACGCAGCAGTGGAGATAAACCATTCAAGAAAAGTTTTGGTGGTGACAGGCCGTCTTACAAGAAAAATTTTGGTGAAGACAAAGAGCGTGGTGAGAAACCCGCATTCAATAAAAGCTTTAGCGAAGACAAAGAACACCGTAGCGGTGACAAGCCGGTGAGAAAAAGTTTTGGTGACAGAGAACGAAGCAGCGACGACAAACCAGTAAGGAAAAGTTTTGGCGGAGACAGGGAACGTAGCAGCGGGGACAAACCTTTCAAGAAAAGTTTTGGCGGAGATAAAGAACGCAGCGGCGACAAACCTTTCAAGAAAAGTTTTGATGGCAAGCCGGACTATGCAAAGTCGAGATCCTCTGCAAAATCGGAATATTCAAAAAAAGGACCTTCCAGCAAACCTTATCGTAAACGCGATGAAAAAGAAAGCGGATTTACAGGAAGAAAATTTGCAGACCGTGATGAAAAGCCGGGTAAAGAATTAGAAAAAGAAAACTGGCAGGTATTTGAAAATGCTGATGAAGCAAAAGAGTTTATCAAATCCAATCGCGATGATAAACGTTCCGGTAAATCAGCAAGCGCACCGGAGAAAGAATATAAAAATGATAATCGTCCGTTGCGCGTAGCAGGTGGCGATGAAAATACGGTGCGACTGAATCGCTTTATTGCGAATACAGGAATTTGTTCGCGTAGAGAAGCGGATGACCTGATCGAAGCAGGCGTTGTAAAAGTAAATGGCAAAATCGTTACCGAGCTCGGCATAAAAGTTGGGCCCGGAGATACAATTCATTACGGCGACCAATTGTTGCGTCGCGAAAAAATGGCGTATGTGCTTTTGAATAAGCCAAAAGATTACATCACCACCACCGACGATCCGCAAGAAAGAAAAACAGTTATGTCGCTCGTTGAAACTGCCGGCGATGTGCGTATTTATCCTGTGGGTAGATTAGACAGGAACACAACAGGCTTGCTACTTTTCACAAACGATGGTGATCTTGCTGAACGATTGACGCATCCGAAAAACGGTGTGAGAAAAATTTATCACGTGTCGCTTGATAAAAATTTACGTTCAGACGATTTCGAAAAGATCCTGAAAGGGTACGAGATGGATGATGGTTTCATGAAGGCAGACGAGCTCAGCTTCGTAGGCGATGGCATGGATAAAAAAGAAGTTGGTATCGTTATTCACTCCGGAAGAAATCGCATCGTTCGTCGTTTATTCGAATCGCTTGGTTATGATGTGATTCGTCTCGACCGCGTTGTGTATGCAGGTTTGAATAAGAAAAATTTGCCGCGTGGAAAATTCCGTCACCTTACAACTGAAGAAGTAGGAATGCTGCGCATGCAAATTGGTGGGGAGAAAAAAACCAATTTTAAAAAGACGGACAGCAAGCATACAAAAGGAAAAAAGAAGAGAGAGAAATAGGCGCAATAAAAGCAATTTACAGTTACAAAAAAGATCGTCAGCAAGGACGGTCTTTTTCGTTTGAGCATTCCTGAACATCCGACTCAATGGAATATTAAAAACGAAAGGTGATTCTTATTCTTTACCAGGAGCTTCTCCTTTGATCTCTTCATTTTTTATTACAGAAATACTTCCGTCCCTCTCGAGCCACGCTTCTTTTATCTCGCTTTCATCCAAACACCCTGCCTTTCTTATTCCTTCCTTAAGATCGCGATCAGTGATCAGGGATCTTCGCATTGTTTTCCGATTTTTCATGTCGTCCTGATACAGGATCTTGGCTTTGCCTTTTATTATTTCGCCCAGCACACGACTGGAAGTTGTAAGTAAAGCAAATGCAAAATGTAAAATGCAAATTATTGTTGCAGCAGCTATCGGTCCGAAAAAAGAAATATCAGATTCCACAATCGCACGGCTGAGAATTGCTCCAAGCAAAATGGCAATCACAGTATCAAATGGCGAACGCTGACCAAAAGCGCGCCTGCCCGAAAACCGGATGAGAACCAGCGCAACTACAAATACAATGCCCGCACGTATGGCCATTTGCATTGGTGTAGGAGTGATATTTCCTTCACCAATCAATTCATAAAATTCCTTCATTCAATTAATCTTTTAACTTTAATAAAAAGGTTAGGGCGTTTGTGGCTTTGTTTAATTACTCTTAAAAAACTACTGGGTAAAATTTTCCCCAAAGTGATTAAGGCGGGTTGTCCGTATCGAAGGCATCTGGTGAACGTTCTTCAGGACGCGAGGTTTTAGGTAATTCATAAGCAACATTAAGCGAATATTATACCAATGTTAAGTCGCGTAATTGCACAGCATTTGTGCGCATAAAATTTATTTTATCCGTTATTGCCTGGTTCACTGTAGCATCGAAGGGGATTGTCACATTTTCCCGTGAGGATAAACGTTTCAAGCCTGATCCTAAATATCCCCATCTCCGGCTTTTTGTCTTCATTAATTAACATTTGGCATTTCACAACCTCTGCGATGGTATAACATTCACCCTTGCCCAGCGTTTTATCTTTACTGTGCTGCAATGGCTGAAGAAGAAAACATACTAAATGCTACCCCACTCCCTCTGAAGCCAAAATCACGGCCGTGGTGGAAACGTGTGATCCGCATTTTCTTGTGGGCTGGCGGAATTTTTACTTTTCTTTTACTGTTGCTTGTCGGCGTTACTTACATCTACCAGGATGAAGTAAAAGGATATGTGATCGGTGAAGTGAATAAGCGCGTAAACACAACGATCGTTGTAAAGCCGGAGGATATTGATATCACCATTGTAAAAACGTTTCCCGATGTTTCAGTGATATTCAATAATATTTCTGCGCTTGATGCTACGAATGCTGCAAAACGTGATACGCTGATAAAAGCGGAAATCATTTCTCTTGGTTTTAATATCATGGATTTGTTCATGGGAAATTATTCCATTCATCATATTCATATGGAAAACGGGCAGGTGAATGTTCGTGTAGATGAAAACGGGAAAGACAATTATCACTTCCTGAAAGAAACGGATTCGACTTCACATAACGATACTTCACGTGTAAATTTTGAGCTGGATGAAATTACACTTCGAAATATTAGTTGCAGTTATTCGGATAAACAATCGAAATCGGTTTACAAAGCAAAATTTAATTCGCTTGATTTCACCGGCGAATTCGGGGAAGAGAAGTATGATTTCGGAACGGAAGCTGATTTTGTAGTAGAGAAAATTGCCCTGGGTAAATCAAGCTATTTTGAAAATAACCGTGGATCACTGGATCTTGTTATTGCCATCAATAATCAAACAGGGCAATACAAAGTGAGCAAAGGAAAATTAAAAATTGCAGAGCTTGGTTTGAATGTCACAGGAAATTTTTCAGAGAAAAAGAAAAACTACCTGCTGGATCTCGTTGTGAAAGGCGATGATATTGATTTAGCCGCAGCTCTTTCACTTCTTCCCTCCTCTTACACTTCTGATATTTCTGATTTCAAAAGCACAGGCGAATTTTATATCGATGGAACAATCAAAGGTTTATACGGCGATTCTGTTACGCCTGATGTGATAACGAAATTCGGAATTAACAGTGGCACGCTCGGAAGAAAAGATGGCGCTGTTGAGCTGAACAATATTACCATGAACGGAATTTTCAGCAATGTAAAAGGCAACGATGGAATTGAGATCACCTCGTTCAAGGCCTCATCAGCGAAAAGTAAATTCAGCGGATCTTTTTTAATGAAGAATTTCGATCGCCCGAAATACAGCACGAAACTTTCGGGGCATATCGATATGTCGGAGCTGCAGGACGTTCTTGCCATCGACACGATTGAAAAAACATCGGGCACGCTTGATCTTGCATTCGAAGCTTCAGGTAGTCCGGCAAAAGGTAAATCGCTCACAACAAAAGATTTTCGCGCATTCAAAACCAGCGGATCAGCAAGTTTTACAAATGGAATTTTCAAATTGAAAGGACAAGCTTTCACTATTGACAGCATTAACGGAAAATTAATTTTCGACGGAAATAATGTCAACGCGAAGGGATTTACTCTTCGTGCAGCAAACAGCGATTTAGATATGGACGCAAGCATAAAAAATCTGCTTGGTTATTTATTTACTAAGAAAGAAGTGCTCGACATTAACGGAAAGCTCGTTTCAAGAAATCTTGATCTCAATGCTTTATTAAATTCTGAAAAAGCGCAGGATGCAAAAATGGCTGACACAGCTTATCGTCTTGTGATGCCTGAACGTTTGCGTTTGCATTTAGTTACCTCCGTGAAACATGTGCTGTTCAGAAAATTTGAAGCAACTGATTTGAATGGAGATTTAAAACTAAACAATCAAAGATTAACCGCAGATCCGATCAGCTTTAAGTCAATGGATGGTTCAATAACAGGGAGCGGAATGATCGACGGAACAAAAGAAGATTCGCTGCTGATCACGTGTAATGCTGATATTGCTTCGGTGAGCATTTACAAGCTTTTTTACCAAATGGAAAATTTCGGGCAGGGTGTGGATACGACAATCACCTACAATAATATCCGTGGAAATCTCGCTTCTCATGTGAATTTTGCTTCGCTGTGGGGAAATGATTTAAATGTAAATGAAAAGAAAATTTACGCCAGCGCAGATGTAACAATCACCAATGGCCAGCTTATAAATTTTAAGCCGCTTGAAGTGTTATCGAAATTTATCAAGCTGGATGAATTAAAAAACATCAAATTCAAAACGCTTCAAAACACCATTCAGATTAAAAATCGCTTAATCGACATTCCGAAAATGCAGATCAATTCGAGCGCATTAAATCTTACCATGTCGGGCACGCATAATTTTGATGATACAGTTGATTATCATTTTATCATAGAAATGGATGAAATACTTTCTAAGAAATGGATCTTACGAAAGCCACGCCCAACAGAATTCGGAATTGAAGAAGACGACGGCGGACACCGCACTCGATTATTCATCAATATGAAAGGATATATTGATGATGACAATATCACGCATTACGATCGTAAAGGCGCAACACAAGCGCTCAA
>JBKJMR010000177.1:0-2757 GCA_046596275.1 Bacteroidia bacterium
AATTTGCGTTTATTCATTGCCCCGTCATTCATGACGGGGCAAATAAAACAAGGCAAATCGGCTTTAGCCAAACATACAGGAAGCGCCTTCATGAGGAAATCCTTAACATGAATGATATTTCCCAGGGATCATAAAACAAGATCTCACTTTTGCTCAATGCTCATGGGCAACTGAATAAGCTCCTTAAATCCTATATTTGTTCAACACAAACTCCTTATGGGCCGCGTACAGATCCTTGCCATTATTGCCAGTCTTCTTTTCATCGGATTTATCGCGCGTTTGATTGTGCGTGGAAAATTGCGGGAAGAATACGCCATCATCTGGATCATCTGTTCTGTTTTTCTTATTGTATTTGCGGTGTGGCGCGACGGATTGGATAAAATTACAAGGCTGCTCGGGTTTGAATTACCATCCAACTTAATTTTCACCGGAGCAATTTTCGCAATGCTGATTTATCTTTTGCATTTGTCTGTTGTGGTTTCCAAATTACAAGAGCAAAATAAAACGCTCGCGCAGGATATTGCGTTGCTGAAAGAAAAACAGAAAAATTCCAAATGAGCGCAGCCGCACGCGACGATAGCTATCAAAAAGAAGCTGAAGTTTTCGGGCGCTATTTACTCGATGGAAAAAATCCGAATCCGAAAAGCATTTCCCTTTACATGGAAGCGATGCACCTGCGTCCTGCCGAAGCATTAGGAAGAGATAAAAAAATCTTAAAATTCATGCTGAAAAACAAGTGGAGCATCGGAATGATCGACGGGGCACTTGCATTCTCGAAAAAGAAAAGTATCGTTAGAAGAAAAATTCTTTTCATGTCCGCCATCCTGGAAACACAACCAGAATATGCAGCTCTTTTTTTGCCGCAGGAAAGAAGCGGATTTTACAATCTTTATATTTTCTGGGTTGGTTTCCGTGCGGTGATGAAAATGGTTGCGGGGAAAATAATTTTAATCCTTTTTTAATTTTTCAATCCAATCACCCTCCGCCGCGGCGGACACCAGATTACCAGATCACCAAATGCGCGCTGGCCCTTGCGGGCGGCTAATCGTCGTGACCCTTCGCTTTTATCTTCCCGTTCTTCCACAAATATTCTTCCGCGTCGTGCGCTTTTTTCGCTGAGTCGCTCACTTCTTTATTTTCCAATTTTTTCAAATCGGGCTGACCTGCATTGACCCATGCGGTGTACCACAGGCTTCCAACCATAATAATTGATGCACGCATTCTTCGTTCCACCATTCCATTCAGCAATGTGCTGTAAGCAATAGTATATTCTTCGCTGTACGTTTTTACGGTCGTGCTTCCGCGGTTGACGAAAGCATATTTTCTGTCGGGCGGAGTTGTTGCATTTAATTGCGCTTCAAATTTAAAAACAGAATCAAGCGCATTATGACTTTGTTTCACAACGTCCCACGCTGTCGTTGTTGCCGACTCAATGTAAATCGCACGGCCTGTGAAATAATCGTATTTATCCGCAAGCAATTCAGGCACGCTCGATTCCCAGAAGCCATGAATGCCGACCTGGTTAGTCATCTGGCCGTTATAATTTTCCGTCGTATGCAAAGGCACATGCGCATCGCCTACATAATGTCCGAGCTCGGCCGACAAACGCAAAATTTTATCCACGTTGCCTTCTTTAAATGCTTGTGTCAAACGATACGTCATCACATCAATCCACCACGGAACAATTCCATACGCATTCAACGTGTCTTCCGAATATTTCCCAACAGCATCACGCCACAATACAGGAACACTATCGAACGGATGCGCACCGTAATGATCAATATCAATATAATGCCGCGGTGCTTCTTCTACAACGCCGTAGCGACGCTTATCCGGATCAACAGCGTGTTCAGTAATGTATTCAATATGCTTTTTGTAAAAACCGAACATCTCAGGCGGAAGCGTAAATACAGCCATCCGGTTTATTTTTTTATGTCCGAAGAAACCCCATGATTTTGCTTCTTGTTTGGGAATAAAAAATAAAACAATCGCGATACCTGCAAGAAGTAAAAGAGATATGCGGAAGATTTTTTTCATTGAATCACTAAGATAATGGAAAGAGAGGTTAGTTCGGAGATAATGAAAAAATAACTTTCAAACCCGAAACCCGAAAAGAGTGGTTAGTTCGGAGATAATGAAAAATAACTTTCAAACCCGAAACTCGGAACCCGAAACTCCGAACTAAACACTCCGGACTCCGAACTTCATCCTAACAAGCACCCCATTTTCCAAAACAGGAATTACATCCGTCAGATCAGGCTGTAAACAGTATTTAATATCTTCTTTTAAATTCAGCTTGTGCAAACGCTCTTTGTGTGAAGCACGACTTAAAAATTTGATCGGGTTTTCTTTTGCAAGCTGGTATAATGCATCAAGCGCAAGACAAGCATCGCCCAATTTATAATCAGGATTTCTTTTTACCAATTCAGCCGTCATTGCGCCGGCAAAAAGAGAATCTTCAAGATTAAATCGATTTTTCCAGCCTGAACAAAGCAAAAGAATATTCCTGTTTTGTTTTACAAGCCAATCGCACAACGCGCTGATATTCGTAAATGCGCCGATGACCACTTTGTAAGCATCTTTCGAAACATCAATCGCCTGTGTGCCATTTGTTGTTGTCAATGCAATTGTGGCGCCCATGATATTCTCTCCCATGTAATCATAAGGAGAATTTCCGAAATCAAAACCTTCCACTTTAATTGCATTACGTTCCGCGCCTGCAAGCATTCCTTTTTCTTTCAGCGTCCGTGCTTCATC
>JBKJMR010000225.1:0-2925 GCA_046596275.1 Bacteroidia bacterium
CATTTTGTTGGCGTCAACAAAATGGTCTGAAGCTTATAACTTCCTGATTATATCGTTGACGTCAACAATATGATAATTGCATATCAAATCAGGATCATATTGGTGATGTCAACAATATGATCATCCCCCAATATTTTCCCTTGTTCCGCCATTCTGTCACACTTCCCCCGTTGGCACGTCCTTTGACCCTTAGCTGTCACAACTTAAAATCAACTCTCCGAACTCAAAACGCCAAACTCAAAACTGTATTAATATGTCAACCGGTACAATTAACGTCCAAACCGAGAACATCTTCCCTATTATTAAGAAGTTTCTCTATTCTGATCATGAAATCTTTTTGCGTGAGCTGGTTTCGAATGCTGTCGACGCTACGAAAAAGCTGCAGGCACTTTCGGCTATTGGTGAAGCGAAAGGCGAATATGGCGATCTGTTTATCGAAGTAAGCATTGACAAACCGAATAAAACAATCACCATCAGCGACCGTGGGATCGGGATGACGGAGCAGGAAGTTGAAAAATACATTACCCAGGTGGCCTTTTCCGGCGCAGAGGAATTTGTAGAAAAATACAAAGACAAAACTGACGCGGTTAATGGCATTATCGGACATTTTGGCTTAGGATTTTATTCTGCCTTCATGGTGGCTGCCAAAGTGGAGATCATTACAAAATCTTTCAAAGACGATTCTTCTGCTGTGAAATGGGAGTGTGACGGAAGTCCGCAATACACCATTTCCCCGGCTGAAAAAAGCAATCGCGGAACAGATATTATCCTGCATATCGCGGAAGATTCGCTCGAGTTTTTGGAGCAGTCGCGCATTGAAGGAATTCTCGAAAAATATTGCAAATTCCTTCCTGTTCCGATTCACTTCGGCACCCACGAAATTGAAGTAGTGCCTGCGGAAAAAGATGCGGAAGGAAAAGAAACAAAAGCAGCAGAAAAAGAAACCGTTCCGACCATCATCAATAATCCGAGCCCGGCATGGACAAAAAAACCGGCTGAGCTGACCGATGAAGATTACAAGAAATTCTATCGCGAATTATACCCGATGAATTTTGAAGATCCGTTGTTCTGGATTCATCTCAACGTGGATTACCCGTTCAATCTCACCGGCGTACTTTTCTTCCCGAAGATCAAAAAATCATTCGAAGCGCAGAAAGATAAAATTCAGCTGTATTCAAACCAGGTTTTTGTAACCGATGCAGTAGGTGAGATCGTTCCTGATTTCCTGACCTTGCTTCGTGGTGTAATTGATTCGCCGGATATTCCGTTGAACGTATCCCGTTCGTATTTGCAAAGCGATTCTAACGTGAAGAAAATTTCTTCGCACATCACTAAAAAAGTGGCGGATAAATTAGAAGAGCTTTTCAAAAAAGACCGCGCTGATTTTGAAAGCAAATGGGAAGACATCCGCATTTTCGTGAATTACGGAATGCTCAGCGATGATAAGTTTTTCGAGAAAGCAAAAAAGTTCACGCTCTTCAAAAACGTGGACGGAAAAGCATTTACCATTGACGAATACAAAGCGCACGTTGCTCCTTTGCAAACGGATAACGGTCAAAAAGTAATTCACCTTTACACCAATAACGCCGAAGAGCAGCACAGCTTTATTGCTACAGCGAAAGAGCGTGGTTATGACGTGCTCGTTTTTGATGGTGTGATCGATCCGCATTTTATTAATCACCTTGAGCCGAAACTGGAAAATGTTCAGTTCGTGCGTGTGGATGCTGATACGATCGATAAGCTGATCAAAAAAGATGAGCCGATGCCTTCAAAGCTTTCTGAAAAAGAGCAGGAAGAATTGAAGCACGCAGTTGAAGCTATTGTGCCAAAAGAAAACTTCGCAGTGAACCTTGAAAACCTGAGCGAAACTGATCCGCCGATGATCGTTACCCGTCCTGAGTTTATGCGCAGGATGAAAGACATGAGCGCGATCGGTGGAGGAGGGGGAATGAACATGTTTGGAAATTTCCCTGATATGCATAACCTCGTTGTGAATGCAAATCATCCGCTGGTAACAAAAGTGCTTGCCGAAAAAGATGAAACAAAAAAAGCAGCACTTCTGAAACAAGCCACCGACCTTGCATTATTAGCACAAGGTTTGCTTAAAGGTGAGGAGTTAACTAAGTTTATTAAGAGAAGCACTGAGATGATTTAACGTAGATCTGAGACGTTAGACATGAGAAATGAGACAAAAAATATTGTCCTGGAAAAGGTTTTCACATCTCACGTCTATTATCTCAAATCTCAAGTCTATTATCTCACGTCTCCTATACAATATATCACCTGAATAAACGACCTTTATATAAATACCAAAAACCAACCATGAGCAAAGGATTAATTTTTCTCGGAGTACTGATAGTTTTAGGCTTAGGAATATTTCTTGCCTACAGAGGAATGTACAATACAGCAGTTTCAAAGCAGGAAACAGTTGATGAGAAATGGGGAAATGTCGGCGCAGACTACCAGCGTCGTGCGGATTTAGTTCCACAGCTTGTTGCAACCGTAAAAGGTGCTGCTGAAAATGAGAAATCAATTCTTACGCAAGTGACCAACGCACGTGCAGGAATTTCTAACGCAACAACTCCTGACCAAATGGATGCTGCGGGCCGCCAGATCAACAATGCAATTAATCTTGCTTTCGAAGCGTATCCGCAGATTCGGTCTACAGCAAACTTCAGCGATTTACAGGCGCAGCTCGAAGGAACTGAAAATCGCATCGCTGTGTCGCGTAAGCAATATAACGAAGCAATAAAAGAGTACAATACACATATCCGCGGATTTTTCGCTTCAATGTTTTTGAATACCGAAAAATTCCCGAAGAAAGAACCATTCAAAGAAGCTCCGGGATCTGAAAAAGCACCGGAAGTAAAATTCTAAAAGTTATGTCAGCAGAAACCTTTTTCAACGAAATTCAGAAAGAAGCGA
>JBKJMR010000239.1:0-4628 GCA_046596275.1 Bacteroidia bacterium
TGTTGGTGTGCTTGCAACGACTGCCACTTTCCAGGGTGAATTATTTGCAAGTGTGGTCGAACGTTTCGCTAAAGATGTGATTGTTTTACGTCAGCCCTGCCCGGGATTAGTGCAGCAAATTGAAACCGGGAAAGCAGCGGCAGCAGACACTGAAAAAATGTTGCGCGAATGGCTGGAGCCGATGATGGAAAATCATATTGATACGCTGGTGCTGGGTTGCACGCATTATCCATTCGTAATGCCAACGCTGAAAAAAATTCTCGGAGAAAAAGTTAAGATCATTGATCCGGCGCCTTCAGTAGCAAGACATGTTAAGCGGGTGCTGGAAGAGAAGCATTTACTGAATGAGCAGCAGGCAGGAAAAACTACTTTTTATACAAGTGGTGATGCGGAGAATTTCCGGGAGACGCTTTTTACTTTGACGGGTGAAGGTGGTGATGTAAGAGGAATTTAATTCCATTCCCCAGCGTCATCTTTTCGCCAGGTCCCCTTTTCGTCCCCCGTCCTTTTTATTTGAACCAACCCGAATACATCACATAATTATTTGCGATGCGTTCCACTTCTCCTTTTTGCAATTCAGGTGAAATGTCTTTGATCTTGCGCGCGGGAATTCCGGCGTAAACGCTGTTGGGCTCACACTTCATCCGTTCAGTCACAACAGATCCTGCACCGATAATCGTATTGCTTCCCACTTCTGCATTGTCCATAACAATCGCGCCCATTCCGATAAGCACATTGTCATGCAGCGTACAACCGTGAACAATTGCATTATGCCCAATGGAAACATTATTTCCGATCGTCACTTTTGTTTTTTGATACGTGCAATGCAGCACAGCGCCGTCCTGCACATTTACTTTATTTCCCATGCGAATGCTGTTCACATCGCCGCGCACAACCGCATTAAACCAAAACGAACATTGATCGCCACAAATTACATCGCCCACTATCGTTGCGTTTTCTGCTATGTAACAATCGTTGCCGAATTGTGGCGTGTTACCGTTTACTTCTTTTATCATAGGTGTATTGAGTATTGAGTATTGAGTATTGGGTATTGGATATTGAGTATTGGTATCTGGTAAAATCCAATTAGTATGTTTCTTGCGTCCGGTCGCAATACTCAATACCCAATACTATTTCGGCTTGGTATCTGGTAAAATTCAATTAGTATGTTTCTTGCGTCCGGTCGCAATACTCAATACTAAATACCCAATACTATTTCGGCATCGAATCCTTACCGCCAGGTTTGCAACATCCCGGCAATTCTTTTTGTTTACGGTTGTTTGCTTTTACATCATCCGCATCATAACCGATTGCTGCAATTGCTTTGCGGATCTTATCCGGATTTGTCTTTTTCGAATTGTATTCTACAGTCAGCACTTTTGTTTCTACATCAAGCGTAGCTTTTTTTACGCCCGTCATTTTGCCGATTTCTGATTCAATTGTTTTTTTGCACATTTCACATTCGCCACTTGTTTTAATCAGGACGCTTGTGTTTTTAGATACCGTTGCTGTTGTTGGATTTTGCGCAGCAAGATTCGCGAACGAAAAAAGTAACAGCACAAAAGTGAAAAGGGAAATGTTCTTAAGAGTTTTCATTTGAGTTGAAATATTGGTTTTGAAGTTAAGCTGATTATTTAAATTTTGAAGCGGAGGCCCGTATAAATTACACGACCATCTGTCGGGGCATATACTTGTGATGCATCAAAATGCGGGCCGAAAGGATCATCGTAGCCAAGAATAGGAGTGTGCTGCATGAAATTGAGCATATTTTCTATTCCGGCATACACATCAAACTTGCGGAACTTTCTTGTGATATGTGCGCCAAGCAGAAAATACGAATTTGTATTTCTTTCCAATTCATGTGTGTTGGTTGGCATACGCACCGGCCCGATCCATTTTGTAGTGTAATCAAACGTCCATTTCTCATATGGAGTTGCATAGGCGAGATTGATGAAGCCACGATGAGAAGGTGTCAATGGTTTTTGTTTCAGATCACCAGAATAGGTTGTTTTCACTTCGTAATATTTATATGCGATGCGAACATTAAATCGTGTGATTGGTTCAATGACAAGATCGGCCTGGAAACTATTTGCGAATGAAAGTCCATCGAGATTATAGAATTTCAATTGGCCTGGTGTTTCCATATCGAGCACCACCTGGTTAACAAAATCCGTTCTGAAAAAATCGATGATAAAAGTTGCTTCATTTTTCATGAATTTAAATTGGTGCTGGATGCTTCCACCGTAATTCCATGCAATCTCAGCTCTCATTTTTTCGCGGATGATCAACTGACGTGAGCTGGCAAACACACCGGAATTTTCTGTGAAGATATTCGCAGTACGGAATCCTTTTCCTGCTGAGATACGAACTGCGGTACGTGATGTTACATCGTATTTCATGTGCAGGCGGGGAGTGAATTGAAATCCTGCAATGGAATGAAGATCCGCACGCGCGCCGGCGACAACAGTAAATTTCGGACTTAAATGACCGGTGTATTCAACGAAAATTCCGGGAACGATCTCTGTGCGGCTGAAAGCGGAATCATTAAATTTTTCATCGTATTCATCATACAAAAAGCTGAGACCGGTTTTATAGACATGATTCGTATTCCCGATCATATCCTGCCAGATCGCATTCATGTAAATGCTTTTCTGCTGTGCTTTATATGTTTTTAATCCGAAGAACATATCTTCATCATGCAAACGTGCAGAGAACATGGTGCCGATATTTTTTGCGGGTGATTTAAAAAAGAATCCTGTTTTATTAAAAATTTCGGCCTGCTTATTTAAAACACCCACACCATAAAAACGATTGTCGCCGAAATCCCTTTTTTTATTAAAGCTTCCCTGTCCGCCTTGCTTGTCATCGTATACGAAACGCACACCGAAATCACCTTCTGCTTTTTTGCCAAACCAATTCCAGCGATTCAGCGCATTGTATTGTGTGTAAAGTGGCATATCAAGAAATCCATCACGGTTATTGTCGGTTCGCAATTGCAGCGTGCTTGCGTGTGTCAATAAAGTTGTTCCCCAATTCGGAGCGATCTTTTTATTGAGATGCACATTCGCTTCTGCTCTTCCGAAATTATTCCCATACAAATTCGCGAAAAATTTATCGGCCCCATCTTCCGGTTTTAAAAGATCAATGTTCAATTGTCCTGCGATCGATTCATATCCATTCACAACGGAACCTGTGCCTTTCGTAATGAGAATTCCTTTGATCCACGTTCCGGGAATGTAAGAAAGTCCATACGAAGAGGAAAGTCCCCGGATAAGCGGAAGATTTTCAAAAAGGATCTGCGAATAAACGCCGTCTAATCCAAGCAGCTGAATTTTTTTCGCACCCGATACAGCATCAGTCACCGCAGCATCAACAGTCGGATTTGTTTCGAAACTTTCCGACAAATTGCAGCAGGCGGCTTTTCGTAAACCTGCCTGTGTTATGTTCTCCACCATGATCGGAGAGATAAACGAAAACTCGGAAGCTTCTCTTTTTTCAGTGATGGTTACTGTTTCAAGCGATTCACCTTCTTTCAGATCTACTTTTATCTGTGCAGGATTTTTACCGGTGAAAACAATTCCTTTACTTTTAAAACCTGTACAACGAACAATTAACGTTGCCGGAAAAGTGTCGGGCCATGCGAGCGCGAAATTGCCAAGTGAATCTGTAGCAGTTCCTTTCGTGGTTTTTTCCCACAGCACAATTGCGCCTGGAATTTTTTCTTTACCGTTTTTTGCGGTAACGATTCCTGTCAGCTGGTCCAGCGCAAATAACCGCGACGAGCCGAAAAGTAATAACAGGAAAAGATGAAGTAAGATTATTTTTTTGTTTTTCATTTGGGGAATCACTGAATGTTAATACGAATAAACAAACTACCGCATGTAGTTGCTGACGTAATAACAAGTGATCAAACGCGAAAAACGCAAAAAAGAGAAAGTGCGGAAGATCCGGATAACAGGTCCGGAGGATTGGAAAAGAGATGATGTTGCGGGGAGAAATAATAATGGGTTGTAGCAAAAGAAAGAAATTCCGGCAATACGATTAACGAAAAATTATCCGGCGATTTTAGCTGGAGCTGATCTTGTGCCAGAAAGTGTTGTTGCTGAAAAGAAAAATTGGTGATCGCACAGCACTGGTCTTTGAATTCAGCTTTTTGCTCTTGATCCGTGCAACAATCTTTCGCTTCATTCACAGAGATCTGCACAGAACCCGACTTCAGGCAAACCATCTTACCGATGATAAGTCCGGAGCCACTCACAAGAATAAAAAGTGAGAGGAGAAGGGACGTGCTGATGCGAACGAGCTTGTTCATTGGTATAAAATTACCGAAAATGCGAGCGGAAAGCAAGGGCTTTCCCTTTTTTGTGTTTATTTCGGCGGATAATCAATCGTATAATGCAATCCGCGGCTTTCTTTGCGTTCACGCGCATGTTTGATAATGATGTATGCAACATTGATAATATTGCGCAATTCACACACCTGCTGCGAGAGCGTAATTTTTTTATAGAGCGCTTCGTTTTCTTTCCAAAGAATTTCGAGGCGATCGTGCGCGCGTTGGAGGCGGAGATCGGAACGCACAATGCCTACGTAGCTGCTCATGATAGATTGGACTTCTTTCATGCTTTGTG
>JBKJMR010000596.1:0-5827 GCA_046596275.1 Bacteroidia bacterium
ATTCAAAAATCGGTAATGCCTGATGAACGGATATTGCAGAAAGCAGTAAGTGATTATTTTATTTTTAACAAGCCGCGTGATATTGTAAGTGGTGATTTTTTCTGGCTCGCGCAAAAAGATAACCGCACTTATATTGCTGTTGCAGATTGTACCGGCCATGGTGTTCCGGGTGCGCTGGTTTCTGTGGTAGGAATTAATCTGTTGAATAAGATCATTGAGCTTCCCGGCACACCTTCGACTTCCGTAGTGCTCGAATTGTTGCACACCATGATGATTCACGCAATGAATAAAGATGCAGATGTGCGTGAGTCGAATGATGGAATGGATATCGCCTTGTTGTGCATCGACAAAAATTCAAACAAAGCCATTTTCTCCGGTGCAGGCCGCCCGTTATTTTACACGAATAAAAACGGATTTAATCTTTTGAAAGGCGATCGTTATTCCATTGCGGGTGAGAAGAAGGAAAATGATGCACCATTCACAGAGCAGGAGATCAGCTTATCCGGATCCGTAACATTTTACATGAGCTCCGATGGATTTGTTGATCAATTCGGCGAGAAGACAGGAAAAAAGTTCCTTTCCAAACGTTTCCAGGAATTGCTGCAGTCGATTTCTCATTTACCAATGAAAGAGCAGCAGGTGCGGATTGAAAATGAGTTTACATCGTGGAAAGGCAAGCTGGAGCAGGTGGATGATGTTTTGGTGATGGGGATCAGGATTTCGTAGATGTTTGAAATGTTGGTAGGAATGCCAATCGCTTATTTCCCGAAAAGTTTAAGAAAAGCTGTTTCATAACTTCCGCCAATAGGAATTTCACCTCCCGGCAGAAATATTATTTTATTCCGCACATGAGAGATTTTGCTGAAAGGAATAATATACGAGCGGTGCACACGGATAAATTCTTTTGAAGGAAGCTTTTCTGAAATGGCTTTCATCGTCATCCGTGTGACAATTGTTTTTTGTCCATGCACATGCACTTTCAAATAATCATCGAGCCCTTCTATAAATAAAATATCGTCGATGTTTATTTTGAGCAAGCTGTAATCTGCACGCAGAAAAATGTGCTGACTTGTTGCATCATCTTTCTGGCGCTGGAAATTATAATATTCTCTTGCTTTATTTACCGCTTGCAAAAAACGATCTGCGGTAAATGGCTTCAGCAGAAAATCAGTTGCATTCAGGTTAAAACCATCTACGGCATATTGACTGTGCGCCGTTGTAAAAATAACCTGTGTTTCCGGTGTCACTTCCTTGTGAAATTCTATTCCTGAAATGGAAGGCATTTGTATGTCAAGAAAGATCAGGTCGACAGGAAACTTGCGTAAATGTTTTAGTGCTTCACTTGGTTTGGTGAATGTTTTTTCAAGTGAAATAAAATCAACGGTGCTGCAAAAATTTTCAATGATGCTTAATGCAAGCGGCTCGTCGTCTATGGCAATGGCTATCATTCGAGCGTTATTAGCAGGGAAACTGAATATTCATTTTGCCCGTCCTTGATTTCCAGCTTATGTTTTCCGGCATAGCTGAGCTCAAGACGTTGTGCTGCATTCTTAATTCCATGCCCGCTCTGTGGTTCTTTGCTGAAATCGATCTGCACTTTTTTATTTATCGCATTAAAGATCAGCACATTTTCCGTGATTACGATTTTAATTGTGATGTAGCATTCTTCTTCCGGGTTCACACCATATTTAAACGCGTTCTCCACGAAAGGAATCAATACAAGCGGTGTGATCTGTTTGTTTTGCACAACACCTTCATTTGTATAATTTATTTTCACCGTATTCCCCAGGCGTATTTTCTGAAGCTCGATGTAATTGCTTATATAATTTAATTCTTTCTCCAGGCTTACAAGATCACTGTGCGCTTCTGTTGTAACGTAACGCATCATTTCAGAAAGTTTGATCACTGCTGCAGGAGTTTCATCCGATCGTTGTATGGCCAGCGAATAAATGCTGTTGAGCGTGTTGAATAAAAAGTGCGGATTGATTTGCGCTTTGAGGTAAGAAAGTTCTGCCGACATTTTTTCCTTCTCCACTTTTTTCCAGCGGTCACTGATCTTAAGCAGGAGAGAAAAAACGAGAATGGTAAGGAATTGTAACAAACGATTTCCATAATCATACAGGCGATGGCGGGAAGCGCGCGGATGATGCGGAATGTCTGTTCCGGGTGGATGAAATGGATGTTCCGGAAAAATTAATCGCGGGACAAACAAAATGAAAATAAAACATGCAGCTACTGCAAGAAAAAAGTAAAGATGCTTTTTGTTGAGATATAATTTTGGAATGAGAATGAAAAAGCTGAAATAGAAAAAGGCAATGAGCAGGAGGTAGGATAAAAGATCTCTTTTAAAAGGTGGAACGCTAAGCAAGCTTCTTGAACCGGTAAGGTCAGGAGCGAATAGAACCGGGATCAGTAAAAATCCAATGCAGCCTAAAATGTGTACAAGAATTCTTACTCGGTTGTTACCCATAAATTCAAAGTTAGGCAGATTAAATCGGGAGATAAATTAATGAGGTAAAACAAAGTTTTGTGACGGAGTTCAATCGTATCTTTAGTTTTTGTAATTCCTCTTCCTTGCAGCAAATTCCACTAAAAATACGCCTGGCATACGCTTCCGGAATGGCAGGCTGGAGCATCCTCGTCAACCTGATCGGTGTGATGCTGCCGTATTATTATTTGCCACCCGATACAGCAGGATGGTCGCCGTTAATTTCACAAGTTACCATTTTCGGGATTTTTAATTTGCTTGCGATCATTGCAACTGCCGGACGATTAACTGATGCAGTGTATGATCCGTTCATCGGGCAGAAAAGCGATAGCAGCAAACATAAAAAAGGAAGACGCATTCCATTCATGTTGTGGAGCTTTATTCCTGCGGTGATTTTTTGCGCATTAGTATTTTCTCCGCCCGATGCTATTTCATCCACCGCAAATGCATGGTGGCTGTTCGGCGCGCTTACGTTGTTTTTTGTTGCCGCTACTACTTACATTATTCCCTGCAACGCACTTTTGCCCGAGCTTGCGCACACACCTGAAGCGCGGGTCAGGCTTGCTACATTACAGCAGGTCGGATTTGTAGTTGGAATTGTGATCGCGTCTGCAGTGAATAATCTTGCTGATTTTATGCAATATCTTTTTGATATTGATGCCGCTCATCGCATGGAAGCGGTCAGGAGATCAATTGAATTATTGTGTGTGGTCGGGGGATTATTTATGATCATACCTGTTTTGATTATTGATGAAAAAAAATATTGCAAAGGAGAACCATCCCATCTTCCACTCGGTAAAGCGTTACGTGCAACATTAAAAAACAAAAATTTCATTTTGTATGCAGCAGCCGATTTTTCGTGGTACATGGCGCTTTATATTATTACAAGCGGCTTATTGTATTATGTAACTGTACTGGCAGGAGAAAAAGAATCGCTTGGTGTGATCCTGATGGGAACAATGGTAGTTGGCTCACTTATATTTTATCCGCTGATCATTGCCTGGGCAAATAAATTCGGGAAGAAAAAATTGGTGCTGTTTGCATTTGCTGTGCTGGCAGTTGTATGTGCAAGTGTTTATGGATTGGGAAAATATCCTGTGTCAAACAAGTTGCAGCTGTTTTTGTTTGTTGGGCTTGCTGCTTTTCCATTGGCGGCGTTGGGCATTTTACCTCCTGCTATCTTAGGAGATATTGCAAGCGAGGACGCAAAAAAGACCGGCGAAAACCGGGAGGGATTATTTTTCGCGGTAAAATATTTTGTGGTGAAGCTCGGGCAAACATTCGGTATTGCGGTTTTTGCGATGCTTACTGTATTGGGAAAAGATCCGGGGAATGATCACGGGCTACGTTTATCTGGACTTGTTGTTGCGATATTATGCATCTGTGCCGCGCTTGTGTTTTCGAGGTTTAAAGAAAACAAAACGGGCAACTAATTCCCCATTATCTTTTACCAACGGTGTTTTTCTCATTGGGAAATGGACGATTTCAACTGGCATTGCAATTGCATTCCCATTTTAAACGTATTAAACCATTCACCATGAAAAAGAAAATTATTTGCCTGATGATAGCATGTCTGTCATTATTCGCGTATCCGTTCCAGCTAAGTGCAGGAACCATTGCAGCCGCAACAAAAACCGAACTTCCTGTGGTACCAAAGCCGGGATTGGAAAAGAAAATAAATGATTTTAAAAAGAAACATCCTGATCTGTTTTCTAATAAAGAGAATAAAGAAGAAAGCAAATCAGAAGCCGCAAACCATAAACACGGTGGAGTATATTATATTTCAGGAACTGCCCTCGTATTGATCATTATCCTATTGGTTATTTTACTTTAGAATTTTCAGGGATAAAATCCGGTTAGTGGTCTTTTCAGGCGGGACTTTTTCACGTTTCATTGCTTTATGGGCAATTGGTTCCACACTATTTTTGTGGCTGTTGTTTCTATTTAATTGATGCTCAGTGATGTGTGGCTTGGCACTGAGATTGCCCAGGTAGTAGAATAGTTAACCTTTAAAAACAACCCACAGCATGAAAAAGAAATTTGTTTGTTTAATGATCGCAGGACTTTCATTACTCGCAACACCATATCAAATGTCAGCAGGAACAACTCCAACTGTTACTACTGAAGAAACAGCACCGCCGGTAAAAATCACTCCTGAACAAGAAAAAAAGATCAATGCATTCAAAGCGAAACATCCAAAAATGTTTGCTAAGCAGGATAATAAGGCAAACGAAAATACAGCTGAAACAACAGCAAACAGGGATGGCGGCGCAATTTACATTTCAGGAGGAGCGCTTCTTATCATCATCATCATTTTATTAATCATTTTCTTATAAGAAGAAAGATATTTAATCCCGATCCGCTATGGCAAAGAAGATCGTTTGTTTAAAATAATGATGCAACAATCGAAATTGAATCTTCTGAAGAAGCTCAAACATCTTCGCTGGGAATTATTCGTTTCGTTTTGCAAGCAGCTTTAGTAACAGCGCTTGTGCTTTTGGTGATTTTATTTTTCTTTTAGTGTAGAAAACAGTTCCCTTCTTTCATCAGTTAAAGATGCTAAACGCGGAAAAATTACCCCCGGCAATTATTTGTCGGGGGTGATTTTTTTATTGTGGTCTGAATACCAATGAAAAAAAAACCGGTTTCCCATTCATAACTGTAGCGGCATCTTATTTGCGCTTTTATTTCAAAACTGATCGTTATGAAAAACCAGGGAACTAAACAATCGTCCGGTACTAAAACCGAAGGCCGAAAAAATAAATCTACCAAAGAAGAAAATGATCTTCCGGGTTATCCGCATTATCCTGCTTCAGAAGATATCATGAATTCATCCGAAGAAAAGTTGGGACTTGATATTGAAAATCCGGAAGCGCCGATCATTGAAAATAAAGTTGATGAACTTGAGCTTATTGACAGTGAAATTGAACTGAAAGAAGGAAACGACGCTGATGTAACAGAGGAAGATCTGGTAGTGCTTGAAGATGAGCTGGCAATGGATCTTGGTGATGATGAAACACTCAGGCAGCGACTTTTTCAGGTGGATATGGAAGGAAAGGATTTAGTTGTGCCGGGTGCGGAGCTTGATGATGCGCAGGAAGAGATTGGCAGCGAGGACGAGGAAAATAATTTTTACAGCCGTTCCGATAATTAAGCCTACTCTTGTAATCAATACCCCAACTTATGTGTTTTTCGGCTGAAGTAAGCCTTGCTGCCAGTGTAGTATTAACAGCTGCCGGAATAGTAGCAGTAAAAAAAACGACTTCAAAAGAGCAGATTTTTTTTGCTTGCATTCCATTTATTTTTGCAACGCAGCAATTGGCTGAAGGTTTTCTGTGG
>JBKJMR010000647.1:0-3209 GCA_046596275.1 Bacteroidia bacterium
AGCTGAACCGGTTGGTGTTTATTTCATTCGCATCACAGCAAATGATAAAGTAAGCATGCAGCATGTAGTAAAACTCTAGCCGCTGATTGCGCAGATTTACGCAGATCATAAAGTGTAAATAATAAAGTAAAATTTTGGAATCGAAAAGGGTGATCAAATTGATCACCCTTTCCATTTTCATATTATCGATTATTAATCTGCGAAATCAGCGGCGGTCAGGATTTTTATCTGCCGGAATTTCCTGCTTCTTAATTTCAACAGCTAAAAGATTTGAATAGTAAGCCGATTTTTTAGCATCGCCTTTCTGACTGAAATAAACAACTAGCTTTTTCAGACGGTCTACATCACCGGCATAAATTTTGGCTGCTTTCTCCATTGATGCAATTCCATTCGCAGAATCATTGTACGTAAAATAGATTGTCGCCAGCGAAACCCATGGAACTTCTGAAGTTGGTTTGTAGTATGCAGCAAGACGCAACAATTTTATTGCCGAACCGGTATCTTCATTTAAAAGCAAAATGCGGCTCAGCTCCTGGTATGACGTTACTGCAGATGAATCGCAACGGATAGCCTGTCGGAAAGCAAATGCAGCAGAATCATTTAAATCGAGCATTGTATACGCTTTTCCAAGATTAAACCATGCGGAGGAATAATCCGCATTAATTAAAATCGCCTGTCGGTAACAGGGAATTGCAGCCTTCGGTAAATCCTGTAGATAATAGGCAGTTCCCATGTTGGTCCAGGCAGGGTAATAATTTTTATCAAACCCAATTGCTTTCCGGTAATAAGCGCGCGATTGAAAGAAAAGATTTCCCGCCTCCCCTGCTTTTTGCTGCTTGATTCCCATTTCCACACTTCGCTGCGATTCATACTTCGCCTGCAACGCATCCATCGACAATAAAGCGCCCTGGAACATACATTCCCGAATAGAATCGCGAATGGCAAGCGAATCGTTTTTCGGCTTATTTTTTTGAGCAAATGCAGAAAACGAATTAAAAACCAGGAATAACAGCGTGATGTGGCTACAAAGCAGCAGCCTTTGACATTTGGGGGAGTTCATGGCTGCAAAAGTAGCCATCCCGATTGAATAAATCGGGACAGATTTCACAGATTGAATATCGGGAATTTACAATTTTGGCTTGTGAAAGGTTGGAATCTTTTAAAATTCTGTCCCTTTCGCGTTGTTTATTGTCAAAAACAACGCAAATCTGTGTAATCTGCGAAATCTGTGGCTACCTTTGCACTCCGATTTTCAGATACAATTCAGATACAATGATCACAGTTTCAAATCTTAATCTTCAGTTCGGCAAACGTGTTTTGTTTGATGAAGTTGACCTCAAGTTTACACCCGGCAATTGTTACGGTGTAATCGGCGCGAATGGTGCGGGCAAATCTACTTTCATGAAAATCCTTTCAGGCGAAATTGAGCCTACGAAAGGATCTGTTCATATCACTCCCGGTCAGCGCATGTCGGTGCTGAGCCAGGATCACTTTGCATTCGATGCGTATCCTGTTTTGCAAACTGTTATCATGGGCAATAAAAAGCTCCTCAAAGTGATGCAGGAAAAAGAAGCGATCTATGCAAAAGACCCTTTTACCGATTCTGATGGAATTAAAGCGTCTGAGCTCGAAGCTGAATTTGCAGAAATGGATGGCTGGAACGCAGAAAGTGAAGCCGCTGACCTGTTAAGCAAGCTCGGAATTACTGCCGATATGCATGAAAGATTAATGGGCGAGCTTAACGGTAAAGAAAAAGTGCGTGTGCTTCTTGCGCAGGCCTTGTTCGGAAACCCCGATATTCTCCTGCTCGATGAGCCGACAAACGATCTTGACGTTGAAACAATTTCATGGCTCGAAGATTTTCTTGCCGATTATAAAAATATCGTCCTCGTAGTTTCTCACGATCGTCACTTTCTCGATACCGTTTGTACACACATCTGCGATATCGATTTTAAAAAGATTTCTCTTTACACCGGTAACTATGATTTCTGGTACCAGGCTTCACAGCTTGCGCAAAAACAAAAAGGTGATCAGAATAAAAAGACAGAAGACAAACGAAAAGAATTAATCGATTTCATCGCGCGTTTTTCTGCGAATGCTTCTAAATCGCGACAAGCAACGAGCCGTAAAAAATTGCTCGAGAAATTGAATGTCGATGACATGCCGGCAAGCACACGTAAATATCCTGCCATCATTTTTAAAATGGAACGTGAGCCCGGCGACCAGATTCTCAACGTAGAAAACATTTCCAAAACGGTTGACGGCACACACCTCTTTTCTAATATTAATTTACGTTTGAAAAAAGGTGATAAGATCGGCTTCCTTTCAAAAGATCATGTCGCCCTTTCCAAGTTTTTCGACATTCTCGCCGGAGAAGATACACCTGATTCCGGGAAAGTAGAATGGGGACAAACCATCCAGACTGCTTATTTGCCGAATGACAATCACACCTATTTCACCGACAACAGTGATACGCTTGTGGATTGGCTGCGTCAATATTCAAAAGATAAAGACGAAACATTTATTCGCGGATTTTTAGGAAAAATGCTTTTTTCAGGTGAAGAAACATTGAAAAAAGTAAGCGTTCTTTCCGGTGGAGAAAAAGTGCGTTGTATGGTATCACGAATGATGCTGAATGGGGCGAACGTAATTATCCTCGACGAGCCAACGAATCACCTTGATCTCGAATCAATCACGACGATGAATAATTCCATGAAAGAATTCAAGGGAATTGTGCTCTTCACATCGCATGATCATGAGCTGATGCAAACCGTTGCAAATCGCATTGTCGAAATTACGCCTTATGGTACGCTCGATAAGATGATGACGTACGATGAATACATCCGCGACCCGGAAGTAAAAGCGCAGCGTGAAGCGATCTACAATAACGGCAGCAGCAAGAAAAAGGTGAAAGCGTAATTCACAAAGAATCAATTTCTTGAAAGCACCATCTCTAGTCCCGAAAAGTAATTTAAGCGGACAAGAGATGCTGTTGCGCATAAAATTATTTCTTCGACATTTAAAGAAACCCAAATCCGCAAGTCGTCTTTTTATAAAACAGGCTATTGAAAAGTTTAGATCAATTAAGGTTGCAGTTCATCATTTATCGCTGCTATTAATTCATTGTTTCGTGGAATTTCATTTGAATATAGTTCTCATTCGCGGTGCCATATAAAACCGCGAAAAACTATTTTGGTTAGAAACTTTGT
>JBKJMR010000665.1:0-5915 GCA_046596275.1 Bacteroidia bacterium
TGGCTGCGATTCAACTGAGTCTGATTGAAAAATTCCGTTGTGTTCAATAAGCATTTGACCACGAAAAGGTGTGTAAAAAACATCCTCTCCTGTATCATAGTCGTACTTCTCATATAACTGAAAAGTCATATCATTATAAAAACTCCATATTCCTGTCTTGATTCCATCCGCATATTGTCCTTCAACAATCACCTTACCATTCTTTTTTTTTAAATAATACTTACCTGTTTTTTGGGAAGTGTCGTTTTTCAGAACATAGAATTCTTCTATTCTTATTATTGAAGATGTTATTGAAATTGTTCTGGACACAAAAACAGAATCTTGCCCATATGAAAATAAGGGAAGAAGAATCATAAATAAAAAAAGAAGCATTGATCTCATTTAAATAGAATTCTCTCTTGTCAGACTGAGTGTTTTTCGCAAGAAAATTTCACACAGCCGAAGAAAAATTAAATTGCGAAAAATGTATCGAAGGCGACAAAGCAGAGACCTCGCTAATATCTAAACCCACAAGTAACCACCACATTCACCACCCTGGAAACATTCTGCACCGGATTCACGAGCGATTGATCGTAGAAATAATAATTGCTTTTTTCTGATGTGGTCACTACACCGAGGTCGACAAAAAATTTATCACCCGGATCGCGGTAACCAACTCCGCCGGTGATGTATAAACGTGTTGCGCTGTTGTCTACACCATCAGCATACGGACTTCCGTACAATGCAAATCCAGCGCGGAAAATAATCGGAAGCAATCGCACTTCACCACCTACGCGGATGTTGCTTGCTGCTTTGTATTTGGTTTGAATTGCATTATTCGCATCTGTAAACTGATAGGACGATGAACGTAAGCTCGCTTCTGAATAATCTACAAGTTCATAATCAGCGCTGATCATTCCTGTTTTTCCGAAAATAACAGCAAGACTTCCGATCATTCGCAAAGGTGTTCGAATTGTATAATTGAAATTTCCTGTAGGCGCTTCGTACGTCCTGGAAACTCCGCCAATAACAGAGCCCATATTTGCTCCATAGGTATCAGCAAGCTTGAGATAGGTTGGTGAATGAAATGCAAAACCAATTCGCACCTGGTCAATAGGCCGATAAATAATTCCGAACTTGAAATTAAATCCACGGCCTTTTACAAAAAGCGATTGATTAAATTCCAGATAATCAAAATCGGAAGTGGTATCTGCAACTTCTCTTTCGGTATACGTTGCAAGCTCTTCGTATTTCACTTGTGGTAATCCGATGCTACCACCGATGTAAAATTTATTCGAATAATTTCCACCGATACCGAAGACCCATTCGCCCATTCCACCGCGCGTGCGAACCGTTTTATTCTGGCGAAGCAGATCGCCATCAGGAATGGTATCACGGTATTGTGTAGAATCACCATTTGTATTCTCAAGCAAATATACCTGGTAACCTAAACCTTCATTGAAAATATCCAGGTTAGCCGGACCGGTTCCTTCTGCGGTTTCCCTCCAGCTGTCGAGCAAAGAAGTAGTTGATCTTCCTGCCATATTGTAATTGGCCTGGAAAGTTGAATACCTGTTATAGGAAAAACCCATTCCTACAGCTTGCCATCCCTCTTCTTCTGAATTCTCTGTTTTACCTGCGAAAACGAATCCCACATTATCAAAGCGCAGATTAAATCGCGAATCGCTTGAAATGGAATCGTTATAGGTTGAAGTGATATTGTTATTGTAAAATGAAGGCGTAAATGCCATTTCATTTTTGGTATACCAGCCAAGCCCTGCAGGATTGGTGCTGAGTACTGAAAGGTCGGGACCGACTGCGCCGAAAGCGCCCGCCATTGAAGAATATCTCGCTGTTCCTCCAAATCCTATTCTCGAATACCGCAGCGCGTCTTGTTCATTTTGTGCGAAAGACGCGGTGCAACATGCGAGCAGGAAAGCTCCCGTTAGCAGAATACGTTGCATAACTAATATTAATTATAAATAAATCAGCGCGGACGGGAAGATGAGCCGTTGCTGTTACTGTTTCCACCACGCGGCGAGCTGCTACCATTATTTGATGGAGTAGAAGAAGGCGTTGAAGTGGAACGTTCACTACGTGTTGATTCTCTCGGGCGGCTTGTTGGTGTTGGCGTTGACGACGGTGTTGATGTCGACGATGGTGTACGTGGGGAAGAAGTCGGATTAGTAACCGGTCCCGGAGTAAACACAGGTGCATCAGGAACATTTGCCGGACGTGTTGTGCTGTTATTATCACGTACGGTTCCGTTAGTATTCGGTGATGTAGGAGTCGAACGTGAATCTGAGTAGCTTCCGGGTGTGTAAGTATTGTTTGAATTCACAGCCGGAGTGCTGGTTGGATTATCACGCACTGCCTGGTTTACCTGTTCGCGTGTTGGATTTGAAATGTTATTCTCGAGACCAACTTCACGCTCAAAACGCTCACCAAATGTAGTTCCGCCTGAACCTGTTACACGGCCATCGGTTGCTGTAGGCGAATTTCTTGGTCCATAATAATTTGAATTACCGTCGTAACTGTTGTAGTAATAATTATTGTAGCCAGAATTTCCGTACCCGGCATAACCGTAAGGATTGCAGCCATAAGGATTGTAACCGTTGTAAGGATTGTAACCATAATAAGGCATGTAAGGATTGTAACCGTAGCCGTAACCCCATGGACTCCACGGATCATAATAAGCACCCCATGGTTGTCCCCAGCCCATGCTTATTCCTGTTCCCCAACCCCAGCCATTATTATAATACCAGTAAGAAGATGGATTATAGGAATACGCATAATAAGATGGTCCCCAGAAATTATAACCATTGTAAATGCTCGTTCCATAATAATATGGATTCTGGTTATAGTTATACGAGTTTGTATAATAGTTATCGTAATAACCGTAATTGTTTACCGGGTGATTAAAACGGCGCAGTCGTGCTGCATATTCATAATCGTAATAATCATCGTAGTCAAATTCCTTCTCATAATAATCAGAACCGGGCTTTGAGCGGGCTTCAGCTGTTTTTTCATCAAGCTTTCTTTGTTCGGCAGCTTGTGCTTCTTCTTTTCTTTCCTGCTCCTGGCGCTTTTTCTCATTTACATGATCTTTTTTAGCGTCCTTCATGGTATAATATGCATCGTCGCCATCACGTTTCGAATTCATTTTTTTGAAGTTCGAACACGATGTGTAAGCCACCAGTAGGAGGGAAGCCAAACCGAATATTGCGAAACGTTTCATAGTGAGAGTTTTTTTATTTGAGATTTGCAATCACGCTTTTTTACCGGTTGGTAAGTTTTCGTGCTATTTTTGCAGTATTCTCTGATATAAAAGTACAAAAATCGTTCCATTAATCTCTACCAGTTATCAAGTCATTATGGCCAAAGAACTAACAAAACGTACCACCGACTATTCTCAATGGTATAATGAGCTTGTAGCCCAGGCTGACCTTGCCGAACATTCTGCTGTTCGCGGATGTATGGTGATCAAACCTTACGGATATGCTATCTGGGAAAATATGCAGGCCGTGCTTGACCGCATGTTTAAAGAAACGGGTCATGTCAATGCGTATTTCCCCTTATTTGTGCCAAAATCTTTGTTCGAAGCTGAAGAAAAAAATGCGGAAGGTTTTGCAAAAGAATGTGCTGTTGTTACTCACTACCGGCTTAAAAATAATCCGGATAAACCAGGATCACTGATGGTGGATCCTGATTCAAAGCTGGAAGAAGAATTGATCGTTCGTCCGACTTCGGAAGCGATCATCTGGAAAACCTATAAAGGCTGGATTCAGTCTTACCGCGATCTTCCTTTGCTGATTAACCAATGGGCGAACGTGGTGCGCTGGGAAATGAAAACCCGGTTGTTTTTGCGTACAACAGAGTTTCTCTGGCAGGAAGGTCATACTGCACATGCAACGCGCGAAGAAGCAATTATAGAAACAGAAAAAATGCTGGGCGTGTATGCAGATTTCGCTGAACGTTTTTTGGCGATCCCGGTTTTACGCGGAATAAAAACTGCGAATGAACGATTTGCAGGCGCTGAAGAAACCTATTGCATTGAAGCATTAATGCAGGATGGAAAAGCATTGCAGGCAGGCACTTCACATTTCCTCGGACAGAATTTTGCAAAAGCATTCGACGTAAAGTTTGCAACCAAAGAAGGAACGCTGGAACATGTGTGGGCAACTTCATGGGGCGTTTCAACACGATTAATGGGCGCGCTGATCATGGCGCATAGTGATGATAACGGATTGGTTTTGCCACCAAAACTGGCGCCGATACAGGTAGTAATTGTTCCTATTTACAAATCAGAAGAAGAGCATGCGCGGATTGTGGAGCATGTTTCTGTTTTGAAAAAAGAGCTGGAAGAAAAAGGTGTTCGTGTAAAGTTTGACGATCGGGATACGCAACGCCCGGGGTTTAAGTTTGCGGAACATGAGCTGCGGGGTGTTCCTGTGCGTTTGGGAATCGGTCCGAAAGACCTGGAGAATGGAAAAGTGGAGCTTGCACGCCGTGATGTGCTGACTAAAACAAGCGTAGAGCGTTCTGCTGTTGTAGCAACTGTTGTGGCATTGATGGAGGAGATTCAATCTGCGATGTACAAAGCAGCATTGGATCGCCAGGAAAGGAATTCACATAAAGTAACTACCTGGGCAGAGTTTGAATCTGCATTGGAAAAAGGTGGTTTCGTTTATGCACATTGGGATGGTACACCCGAAACAGAAACTGAGATTAAAAACAAAACCAAAGCAACGATCCGCTGCATTCCGCTTGATAATGTGAAGGAAGATGGCGTTTGTATTCTTTCGGGAAAACCTTCGACACAAAGAGTAGTTTTTGCAAGAGCTTACTAAAGAGTTTAAAGAGTTTCTGGTTTCTGGTTTCTAGTTAAAAAAAAGTTTCGGGTTTCGGGTTTCCGGGTTTCGGGTTAAGGAAATATACTTGTTCATTGTTCATTGTTTGTTTGAGATTGTTTGTTTTTTTTTTCTGCGGGGAAAAATGCTCTTTGCCGGAATGTTCAATGCCAAACAAACAATGTTCAAGGAAGGAAGAAGTAAAAATATAAACTTGAAACCCGAAACTAAAAACCCGAAACCCGAAACTAAAAAACACGCAACTGAATTATGAAAACATCTAAAGAAATTATTCTTCAGCTTTTGAAAGAGAAAGCTTCTTTGAAACAGGATGTTTATAGAAATACCGTAGAGATGTTTCACGATCTGAAAAAGGTGGTGAAAGAGGTGGCGGAAGAGTTTCGCCCGCTTGCATATGCGATTGATAAGCGGCTCGTGGTGGAGCACCGCGACAAAAGTGAGTTTGAAATTGAATTGCGTGTGGCGGGTGATGTGCTGCTTTTTCATATGCACACAAATGTTTTTGAATTTGACACTACACATCAAATGTGGAGAACGTCATATGTAAAACAAGATCCGGCGAATTCATTTTGCGGCATGATCAATGTTTATAATTTTCTTGCTGATTCATTTAAATACAATCGCTCAAACGATCTGGGTTATCTCGTTGCCCGTGTGTTCCTGAATAAAGACGATCATTTTTTCGTTGAAGGAAAACGCCAGCTTGGATTTCTTTATAATGATTTCTCCAATGCAATTCTGGATAAACAAGGCTTGAAAAATATTGTTGAATCATCTATTGTGTATTGCCTCAATTTCGATTTGTTTACACCACCGTTTGAAGAAATGAAAGTGGTGACGATCGGACAAGTGATGGAAGAAAGTTCGATGATGAATGTTAAAACCGGCAAAAGATTAGGCTTCAGGTTCCAGGCTGATACTGATGTTCCTGAGTAATTTCATCTTCTTTCTTAACGGCAAACCTGCTAAAGTTGGCATTTTCATGAAAAATAATGCCCCTGAATTAGTGATCAGCCACCATTAATTTAATTACCGGTTATCGGTGGAATTTCGTCAGCCGTCGAT
>JBKJMR010000030.1:0-4505 GCA_046596275.1 Bacteroidia bacterium
TGTCCGCCGCGGCGGAGGTGGTCAGGAAAATTGGTGGTTAAAAGCAAATGGTATAAAAAGTTGTCGTGTAAAACACAACCAACCTTTTATACCATTCCTGTATTTAAGGACCACCAACCCATTACACCACCAACCACCAACCTTTTCCCTACTGCGCCTGCGTTATCCGCTGATAATTGATTCCATTACCGGGATCGATCCGTTGCAGTACGGGGACAATCTTTGTTTTTTCCTCTGTTAATCCACCGGAGAAAAGTTTTATAATTTCATCTTTCTTCGCATTAAAGAAAAGCTGCAGCGGCCATGAAAGAGAACGCTGATCATGAATTTTTTCGAGGCTGAGCAGAGCTTCCATAACCTGCGCACGTCCGCCACCTACATCGCTGTACATCACATCAAAACCGAGGCGGTGATATTTGTACATGCATTCACGCAGCGGGGCGAAAATAGGGTGAAGCATATTATCCACCATCCAATAACGGTTCTTGGTGGACTCTGCGGATCTCCAGCCTTTTTCAGGTGCGTTTTGTGCGTTGGAAACAATGGTCTGCGCGCGCTGCCAATAAGGAGTTCCGCCATTAAGAGAATATGAATCGTAATCGAGCGCGAGAATTACGTAGGAATAATAAGCAAGAATGGAAGTGAGATTGCTGATATGATTTGCCATGGAAAAATCGAGCGGCTGAAATTCGATGTAGTTGAATTGAATATCAGGATCGTTGTGATTAATAAGATTGCACGACGGGTAGCTGGACTTATAAATAGGACGCTGCGAAATAATCGAAAGGTTTCCTTTACAATTATCGCCGTTTTTTTCGCTGACTGTTAGCACCATGGTACAAACAATACGCTCTTCGGTGGAGATAATATCATTTGTCCACTTGGTATTATTCATGAATTCGAACATTGCTTTCTGCAGGTTTTCTAATATTCGTTTTTCATTGGTTCCCTGGATCTGCGGAGCTAAAACCTGCACCTGGCAATTTAATTCCTGCGCAGATGAATTACCAATGAGAAAAAGTAAGAAGGCCGGTATTAAAAAAAATCGTTTCATAGTTCAGAAACTGTTACAAGATGATCCGCAATATCATTAGCGACTGCAGATTTATTCTTTAGTTCAAAGTTAATGGTTTTGCCCTCGCGGGTCAATATGGAAATGCGGTTCGTATCTGTTCCAAATCCCGCGCCGGTTTCACGCAATGAATTCAAAACAATAAAATCAAGATTCTTTTTTTCAAGCTTGCTTTTTGCATTGGCCAGTTCATTATCCGTTTCCAAAGCAAAACCCGCAAGCACTTGTTTTTTTGTTTTTGATTTGCCAAGCGTTGCAAGAATATCAGCAGTTTCTTCGAGAATGATCTCCGGAACGCCGCTGGTTTCTTTTTTGATCTTTGAACCGGCCACGTTTTTCGGACGATAATCAGCAACAGCGGCTGCAAGAATAGCTGCATCACAAGCTGGAAATTCTGCGGTGCAAACGTCAAACATTTCTTTCGCTGAAACCACGTCTCTGCGATCGATTTCAGGATGATACGCTTTTAAAGAAACGGGTCCTGCAACAAGAATTACTTTTGCTCCTCTTTCTGCCAATGCTTCTGCCAATGCGAATCCCATTTTTCCGGATGAATGATTTCCAATGAAACGAACGGGATCGATTGCTTCGTAAGTGGGGCCCGCGGTTACAAGAATTTTCTTACCTGAAAGACGGTTCGCATGATTAAAAGTTGCCTCGATGAATGCAAGGATCTCTTCCGGTTCCGCCAGGCGTCCTTCTCCTGATAATCCGCTGGCCAGCTCGCCGGTTCCGGGTGGAATAATACGAATGCCATCGCGACGCAGCTTATCAAGATTTGCCTGCGTGGTTTTGTGCGCAAACATATCGAGATCCATCGCAGGGGCAACGGCTACAGGACATCTTGCTGAAAGGTAAACAGCGGTGAGCAAATTATCGCTTTTCCCTTCCGCTAATTTGGAAAGTGTATTCGCGCTTGCAGGTGCAATGATCAGGAGTTCGGCCCAAAGTCCAAGTTCCACATGATTATTCCATTCGCCGTTTTCACCTTTAGTAAAATTGGTAAGCGCAGGATTTTTAGATAAAGTTGCAAGCGTTAACGGCGTGATGAACTGGTGCGCGGCGGGTGTCATGATGACTTTCACTTCGGCGCCGGCTTTTACAAGTAAACGAACAAGAAAAGCAGATTTGTAAGCTGCAATTCCTCCCGTTACTCCAAGTAAGATCCGTTTACCTTTCAACATTTTTGTAATTGCCCTAAATAGCAAGGACATGGAAATGCGCTGTAGCGTATCACCATGTCCTGCAAATTATATATGTAGCAAAGTGCTACGCCTGATCTTTTGCTTCTTTTGATGGATTGCGGTGATACACTTTGCCATCAAGGAATTCCTGGAGAGCAACGTTAACCGGCTTTGGAAGACGCTCATAATATTTAGAGATCTCGATTTGTTCACGATTTTCGAAAACCTCTTCAAGGTTATCTGTGTGTGTAGCAAATTCGTTCAGTTTTCCTGTGAGCTCTTCTTTGATCTCAGCGCTGATCTGGTTGGCACGTTTTGAAACGATTGCAACACTTTCGTAGATATTTCCGGTTGGAGTATCGAGGTTACGAAGATCGCGTGTAACTGTTGTAGAATCTGCTGTTGATTTTTTGAAGTCGGCCATTTGCTTGGGTATAGTGATTGTTTAGTTATTCCTATTTATCTGCTTGTCTTTCAATATTTTATCCTGCAATTTCAAAGCTTTGATGCGGGTAAAATTCACTTGATTGGTATGCTCTGATATCTTGTAAGTATTAAGGAAATTATCAGCAGCAACGATCGCAGCTGCTATACGTTCTTCCTGTTTTGCCGCGATGCTGTTTTCAGCTAAATAGTACTTTGCTTCAACGGTTAAAAACACACATTCTTCACGGTATTTGGTATCCGGGTAATCATGCAGCAGCTGGTCAAAAGCGCTGATTGCTGCTTTATAATCCTCGATATCGTAATACATCTTAGCATTCATGTATGCTTTTTTCTCGAGCTTTATGTGCAGCACATCCACGAGCTTATTGCATTCATGGATGCGGCCGGTATCCATCGGGAACATCTGGATGAAGTATTGAAATTCTTCGATCGCGGCGTAGGTATCTTCCTGGTCAAGGCTCCATGGCGGTGAAACCATGTAGTGACAATAAGCGCTCATGTACAAACATTCCGAAGCACGTGCGCTGGTTGGATACGATCTGAAATAGTTGCGGAAAAGATAGCTCGCCATGATGTAATCGCCGAGCTTATAGTTGGTATACGCGAGGTAATAAGCAACATTTTCCGCTTTATCAGTGCTGCGGAGAACGGAATATAATTCATCAAAAAGCAATTGTGCTTTGACGTAATCTTCTTTATTGTAATATTCTACAGCGGCAGCATATTTCACATTCAGATCCGGATTTTTCTGCAAACGATTAAAATCATTGCAGCCGAGCATGAATGTGCCGAGGAGAATTAAAATTAAAATAACGCGCTGAGCCTTCATTGAGGGTGCAAAAATAGGTTTTTTCTGTGAAATCACGTGCTTTCAGAGGCTTGCTCTGTGGTGAAATCTGCTAAATAGACGTGAATTAGTGAATTTCGTTGCTAAAAAAGATTGGTTTTGGGAGCTTTTAACACGTGCTTATACGTTATTGAGCATTGTCCAATAGGCAAGTGATTTCTTCGGACAAAAATAAATTCAGTCGGAGTTCTATCAGTCGGAGTTCTAAACGAATCGCCCGTACATGGTACGGTTGATAGGTTAACCGTATTATGCTTCTATTACCTCAAAAGTGATTTCATCGACTTTCTTCTTGAGTTCTAAGACATCGAAAAAATCATCTTTCGACATATTAATTAGCCTTAGATTATTCTTGACGATGAATTCGGGAATAGGGTCGATATGGGATTGAAAAATAATAGGTCGATGCAAATCAGACCGAAAGTACTTAGCGTGTCCCTTATCGTTTTTAATATACTTACAGTGGCAAAGTTCGAGAAAAGACTCAAATTGAGAAATGGTGACATTTTTGAGCTTTCTTGTCGACATATTTATTTATGCAACAAGTTCAACGTTGTGTGATTCTTTCATCACATCAGGCCTATTCAAGATGCTTTCAATTTCTGAATTATCCTTCATTAGCTCTTCAAGATCCGGAGAGTTAACACGCTTCTTCTTTCTATTGACAGTCCAACCCAAACGTTCTAGCTCGTCAAAAAGAGATTTTTTCCTCTCCATATACACGAGGGTATCTTTCAGAGTATTTTCGAAAGAAAGTTTAGCTCCTTCCTTTGTGTTATCGTATCCGGTTAGATCTAATGAAGGTGCATATACAAAATGAACTCCATCCTCTTCCCAGGTTAGCACTTCTAAACCAACCTCAATTATGTGCTTATCACCTGAAAATTGTCCTGAAAATTTACCTTTAGCCATAATTCTTAAGTATTTGGTAAAGCCTTTCAATTAATACTAACGT
>JBKJMR010000174.1:0-8105 GCA_046596275.1 Bacteroidia bacterium
TATTTTTTTATGGCGGCGAATAGTTATACCGGCGAAGTAATAAGAAAGATGACGGCTTTGTTTCAGCCTTTTAATACATCTGCTTACAATTGGCTGATAGAAAAAGGGTTTCGTGAATTGACGGAAGCTGTTGAATTTATGCAGGGCGGAAATGAGAGAAATTTTCAGTGGTTGATCGACCATAAACATTTCGATCTTGCAGCCTTTGTAAACGCATCAAAGGGCGATAAAAAAGCATTTCAATGGCTGATGCAGCACAATCATATTTTCTGGGCCGCCACAGCAAACGCGATCAATAAAGACGCAAAAGCAATGGCCTGGCTGCGTGAGCACAAATTCATTGTCTACGCCGATCTCGCCACCGCCATCTTAGATTATCACAAACAGGATAATTCGGATTTCTCAGGATATTATAAAGCACCTTAAAAAATTTGAAATTCGAATATTTGACGATTCGAAATTTTAAATATTAAATCTTCAAATTTTCAAATTTCGAATGAGAATAATTGGCAACATTCCCCACCCCGACATGCGCATTACGGTGTTTCATATGAATGATAAGTTCATTGTGAAATTCGAGGCGGGTCCGATGGAGCAGGTTTATAAATTTGACCAGGAAAAATTTCCCGGATTTGAAATGGTGCAGAAATTGGTGGATGCGGAATTTATTGCGAATGTGCTGAAGCGGTTTAATGAAATGTTTTTGGAGATGCGTGCGGCTCAGGAGCGGATGGGTAGATAATTAGTGATGTATTTATATTTTTCCTTTTTTTGCGTGAAGGATAGCAGTGTAAAGCCCACAGCTCAGAACAATTTTCTTTTGAGAATAAAATTTGCGCGGACTTGTAACGAATAGCCTGACCTGCAAGGACACGCCCAACACACAAAAAAATCTCACGCGGATTTGCGCAGAGTTCGCAGAAAGAGCGCAGATTTTCACTAAGCACATGTCACCCGTAACTTGTCACCCGCCACCTGTCACCCGTCCCTTGTCACCCGTCCCTTGTCACCCGTCCCTTGTCACCCGTCCCTTGTCCCTCGTCCCTTTTTTTTCAATGCGGATGATAATGATCGTGGTCATCTTCTTCCGGCTCGGGCAATTCTTTTGCGGCTTTTGGTAATAATGCTGTCGGCACTTTTGGATACACGTGATGCAAATGATGAAATGCGAAAGAAGAAATGACCGGCGTCCAGAGCATGGCCATTTTTACGGCGGCTAAACGTGCTGGACTTCGTGATGCAAGCTTGTGTGGAATATAAGACGCCCACAACGGCATGAGGCAGCTGAGCACGAATGCGACGGCCCAATAAACCAATGGAATGATAGTGCCGGCAAAAAAATAAAGTGCAACAAACGCGGCGAGCAATAAAAAAGTGATTGCGGTTTCAAATAATTGAATGTTGCGGGTTGCGGGCGCCATGCGTAAAGAAGCAAAACGTAATGCGAAAATATGATAAGGTCCATTGAGAAAAACCTGCTTTAAAGTCCATTTAGCTGGTTCGCCTTCCGGATCATCATCACTGAGGCACTGACCGTGATGACGAAGATGTGTAACACGCAAAGCATGGCCACTTTTGAGAAGCAATAACGCGCTCATGGTTAAAACAAAATTTGTTGTGCGCTTTGAAAGTCCGAGTGAGTTGTGAATAGCATCGTGCATTTGGACAAAGCCGGCCAACACCGTTGCCACTGCTACAGGAATTGAAAGCCACCAAATTCCGGTTGACGCGAAAAAAATAAAGCAGCCGAGCAACAACCATGGACGTGAAAGCTCTACGATCTTTTCGAAGGTGGTAAGCTGAAAATTGCCGGATGTTTTAGTTTGCATTTTCATACCCTTTAAGTTTTATTCGCGACTCTCTTCACGCAACGGTTTGGCGTATGCAGGAATTTGATCCGCTTCAATTTTTTTGAATTCCGCTTTGAAAAAACCTTTGTAACCGAAAATAGCACCGAATGTATTGTTGCTCACCTTCACGCTGATGTTGAACTGATCGTTTTTTTCGTCGTACGATTCATTTACTTCTGCGTTGCCGGTGAACAGGTTTGGGAAATTGAAATTTATTTTATTTTCGTAAAAACGTTGCGGACCTGATTTGATGGTGATACTTCCATCGCTATTCACTTTCAGATCGAGGTCGGTAACAAGATGTTGTTTGGTGCCAAGATAATCGATGATGCGTTTTTGTTTTTCGCTGTAAACCATTGTCGCGTCGAAGCAACGTGTTTTCTTTTCGAAATAAAATTTCCTGATCCATGTTACTGTTTCACGTCCGAAGCTGTCGATGTAACAATAGTTCTCAATGGTGAATGGAATATTGGTGCCGGTTTCAGGAAACATAATATTGCGCATGGTGCCGAGATACAGGAATGGTTTTGTGTGAAAGCCTGCATTCCAGATCCGGTCCATTTTGCCTGTGCCTTTCATAAACATTCCTTCATCGGCCGACAAGCCAAAGCGCTCCTGCATTTTGGGATGAAGCTTTTGGAAATCGCTACCGAGGAATTTTTTATAGATCGACATTTTTCTTTCCGGGTTTACGTTTGCAATTTCCTGCATAAGGAACATATTTCCTGATCGCGAGCACGACGATAGATAAACCCATAACGCCGAATGCAGTTGTTGCCGGATTGAATGGATGAATATAAATTTCCGGTTTAGCGGTTGCTGCAGCAATACCTAATCCGACAAGCGCAAGAATATTCAGCCAGTGCAAAAATTTCCTCCGGCCGAAAAACAGGATTGCCATTCCGAAAAGTAGTTCTGCTATGCCGACAGCGTACACCGCTTCACGTTCTATTCCTTTGAAAATTCCGGTTGCAGTGAGCATGGTGAGTTCGCCAGTTTCCATGTGCAGTAATTTTGGAAAAATGCCATGATAGATCCACGTGATGGCGATCATGAAATTAGCAATGAAAAGCGTGAAGAATAATTTTTTGGATAAAGAAGGTGCGATTCCTTGCTCTAGCCAGTTTTTTAATGCGTCGAAGCTCCATGCAGTTGCTCTCCCGATTAAAGGACGAAAGAATAATTTATCGATAAGTCTGCCAAAGAAGCCGTGACGTACTTCGTAATCGTAGCGGGTGAGAAAAATTGTTTTTTTATCGCCGGGAATATATTTCCAGTAACCGGAACCGGTTTTGATCAACGATATTTTTTCTTCAGACCAGAATTTTAAAGCTGAAGTGCTTTCCCCGGTTTCTTTGCTGTGGCTGCCCACGCTTTCTCCTTCACCCGAAACTTTTATTCCGAACCCTATTTGTGTCTGGTATAAAAAACGTTGCGGATCACTTTCAGCAGCTTTTGGAAGATAATCGATTTTTGTAAAGCGGAGATCCCATTGCTGGTGAATGGAAGGGGTTTGTGTGAATTCCCAAACACGCTCTATAGTAGTATGGATAGGAATTTCAACGTAGATCGGTTTCGTTTTCAACATGGGTTTGTGAAATGAAACAACATTAATTTAAGAGCGAAGATGAGGATGTAAAATTAAGAATATTTACCCCACAGATTACGTATCATACACGGTTTATTCAGGCGACAATATCGCCTGAATCAGTGCAATTCAATTTCCGGAATCCGTTAAACAGTGAACTTTATTTCTTATGCTTCTTCGTTTTATTCTCCTTGCTCAATACCACGCCCGGCATGGAATCGCCAATTAAAAATCCCCACGGTTTCAAAGCGCGAATATCATCAAATATCACTTTACAAATTGCCGTAAGTGGAATTGCGAGGAACATTCCCGGAACGCCCCACAGTAAATTTCCCGCGATCACGACGACAATTGAAACCAGCGCATTCAACTTTACTTTCGATGCAACAATGCGCGGCAAGAAGAAATTGTTGTCGATGAACTGGATAAATGCAAATAGTCCGAGCGTGATCAATGCATAAGTAGGCGAATCTTTTGTTGCAAGCGCCATAAGCACCGATAAAGAACCTGCAATAATCTGCCCGACATACGGAATGATATTCAGCAGCGCTGCAATCACGCCAAGAAGAATAGCAAATTTAATTCCGATCAACAGCAAACCCACGGAATACAAAGTTCCCACGAGCAAGGCTTCCAGCAGCAAACCAGAAAGATAACTTTTGATTGTGATTTTGGTTGTCGAGAGGACATCTGTAACAACTTCCTCATTGTCGTAGCCACAAAGCTTATGGATAAATTCGACCAGCAAAGGTTTGTAATACAAAACCAGGAAAATATAAACAGGTAAAACCACTGCAAGAATGAGCAGATTCCCCAAGCTGAGTAAAGTTTTCCCTATTTCGGTGTTTTGCGAATCCATCATCTTCTTCACGTTGAACATCGAATCCAACCGTTGCTGACTGATTCCGAAGTTTGAGGAAGCCCAGCTTTTCACATCATTAAGCAATGAAGAGAAGTTCTCTTTGATCTGCGGCATTGATTCCTTCAAACCGGAGATCTGTGAGGCAACAAGAAATCCAAGTGCAGCAATGATAATAATGCCCAGCAGCAGCGTAATGCCTATGGAAACAATCTTGTTAACTCCCCTACGCATTAAAAAATCCACCACGGGGCTCAGCATGATGGCGACTAAAGTGGCGCCGATGAGCGGTACAAAAACCGGCCGGCCGAAAAACAAAATGGCCAATAACGAAGCAAGGCCCATGGTAATGAGCGAAAGCTTTGCATACATCGGGAACTGGGGTTTTATGGAGTCTGTCATAACTATAAATTTATGACAAGTATTCAAAAGGTGTGCCTGTAAAATAGGTTTCCACGTTAACATTGCCACAGGAAAACGAAACGAAAAGCACTAAAAGAAGAAAATAAAACTTCATAACAGGATTATAAATTACTTACTAATCAATCTACAAATTCTCCCTGAAAAACCCAATCGTAGCCTGCAACACTTTCAACATTTCCTGCGGCAATTCTTTTGATTCCCACGGATGCTTCCCACCGAAAGTATGATCACCATTTTCAATTTCCATAAGCTGCGCGAATAAATTCCAGGAGCTTAATTTCTCAGCTTCGGAAATTGACACAACCGGATCAGCTTTTCCATGCACGATCAATTGCGGAACGGGCATGTGATTTACTGCGTGCGGAATGCTCAGCTTTTTTCTGTGCTTGTAAAAATCTTCACGCAAAGTAAAATTGACCGGCATTTGCTGACCGGTGCGTGAATTGAGTTCGTATGCTACTTTATTCTTTTTCCACTCAATTAAATTCGCCGGATTAACACGCGGTTCAAAATCACAAACTCCCGCCCACGTGGCCACCGCTTTCACGCGTTTATCATGATGCGCAGCAAGCAATGCGATTCCTCCTCCCCTGCTGTGACCGATTAATCCAATGCGATTCGGATCACAATTCAATTCTTTTCCGCCGCGCCAGAAAATATCGTCAATCACCACATCGAGATCTTTCAATTCCATCGAGAATGTATTTTTTGCGAAAGCTTCGAGATCTGCGAACGCTGCTTGTTCCTCGGGCGTTGTGCCGTTATGCGAAAAATTAAAACGCACCACTGCAAATCCGGAACGCGATAAATATTCTGCCACCAATGGAAAATGGCCCCAATCTTTAAAACCTTTGAAGCCGTGCAGGAAAATTAAAACAGGAACAGGATTATCGCCAACTTCCGGCAAATGATAATCCACCGCAATCGGCGCATGATCATTTAAACGGATAACAGTAGACAGTATCTTGTTCATTTGTTTTCGAATTCTTTCGGATCAACGGAATATTCCATACGCCGCAAATTATCATCGAAAAATTTATACGTCACGCTGTAAGAATCTGCTTTATAGCGTTTGAAATAATTTACATCTTTCGCCTTCGGTTTATATTGCAAATAAAGTGTGTCGCCTTTTTCCCATTCCATAAAAGATTGATTGGAATAAATGGAAAGCACATGATTATAAGGCATGCCGATATAAATGCCGTGTGTGGAAACAAAATTAAAATCAGCAGAAGGAATTGCGGTGCAAGTTAGTTCCGGCGCACGCTCTTCACCCATTTCCTGTACAATAAATGCGTAAGGAACATAATCTCCATTCGCATTTTGTGTGGTGCGCACTTCCATCTCCTGCTTTTTTCCTTTGCTGGAATTGAAATACACAGAAGCTTCGCGTTTATCACCAAGTAAAACATGATTCGCACCATTTTGTCTCATGTACTTTTTCCAGCATTCCGCATTTCCAAGAACGAGCGACTGAATTCCTGTGTCGGGCATGAACGCATAGCCGCTGTTATTTCCTTTTTTTACTTCGTGCGGTATTTCGGGATCAACTTCAGCAATAATAGACTCTTTGGGAAGAGAATCCTTTCCGAGTGGATTTGAGCCATTTCCGCAGCTTATTAAAAAGAGTGCAGCAAACCCTGGAAGTAAAATGTATTTTTTCATAAACTAGTGTTCCCTACAAACTTAATAGATCAAAGTGAAAGAAAAGTAGCTGCTGGAAAAAACTTCAATAACTTTGTAAACACATTTGCTTTTAGTTCGGAGTTTGGAGTTATTAGTTCGGAGATAAGAAAGGTCACTGCATCTCTCCGAACTAATTACTCCGAACTAACCACTCCTGACTAGCCACTATTCCTTGTGAAAGACGATAATCAAATCACCAAACGGGATCCTTACGCCGCCCTGCGCATCCGCGACTTCAGCATTTATGTGTCTGCCCGCTTTTTCCTGACGCTCGGTGTGCAAATGCAAAGTGTCATCGTCGGTTTGCAGATCTTCAAGCTCACCACCGGAACGACAGAAGAAAAAGCATTAAGTCTCGGCTATATCGGTCTTGCAGAAGCTGTTCCATTTATTGTGCTTGCGATTTTCGCCGGACATATTGCGGATATCGTACGCCGTAAAGTGATCATGCAGATCAGCACAGCTTTCTTATTGATTTGTTCCTGGCTGCTTTTTTACATCAGCAACGACGCGGAACTTCTTTCCACGCTCGGATCACTTCCGATTTACGGAATTATTTTTTGCACCGGCATCGCGCGCGGATTTTTAAGCCCTGTATTTCCTGCCTTTCAATCGCAGCTCGTTCCAAGGAAGCTGTATGCAAATGCTGCAACATGGAATACAAATCTCTGGCAAACAGCCGCGGTGCTCGGTCCGGGGATCGGTGGATTATTGATGGGATATTTCAGCATTGAATTCGCATACGGCGTGTGTTCGTCATTGATCACGCTAAGCTTTTTGCTGATGATCCCGATCACAAATCATCCTGTTCCGCTCAGGGAAAAAAAGGAAAAACTAATCAACAGTCTCACTGCCGGAATTCGTTTTGTATTCGGCAACCAGGTGATGCTTTCTGCATTAACGCTTGATCTGTTTGCAGTTTTGCTTGGCGGTGCAGTTGCGATGATCCCGCTTTTTGCACATGATGTTTTGAAGTTGGGTGATAAAGCAGATATCGCAGTTGGTTTTATGCGCGCGGCTCCTGCAGTCGGTTCGATCATCATGGGAATCGGGCTCGCTTATTTTCCTACAACAAGAAAAGCAGGAAGGAATTTATACATCGCAGTCACAGGTTTCGGACTTTGTATAATTGGTTTTGCTTTTTCCACCAATATTTATTTGTCGCTCACCCTTCTTTTTTTCAGCGGCGCATTCGACATGATCAGCGTAGTTGTTCGTCACACCATCTTACAATTACTAACGCCAGATGCCATGCGCGGAAGGGTTGCAGCAGTGAACAGTATTTTCATCGGATCTTCAAATGAGATCGGCCAGATGGAATCAGGTGTTGCGGCAAGATTATTTGGCTTAGTTCCATCTGTTGCAATTGGAGGTTGCATGACGGTGCTAATTGCCAGCAGTGTAATGTTCCTCGCGCCAAGACTGAGAAGATTGAATTTGGATAAAATGGTGTAAGGTTTGCCACAGATTTCGCAGATTACACAGATTAAATTTTAAACAGTTTCTTAATCTAAAATAATTTCATTGATTTTGTTCCGCGTAATCTGCGTAATCTGTGGCCTGAAAACCGAATAAAGATTTTGCGAATTTCTATTACAGGTTCTTTTTTAGCCATTCAATTACAATGGCAAGAAGAATGATAAAAATCGCAGAAGCAATTCCTCCAAGTGCGTGCCCAACAACATCATTCGCTTCTTTC
>JBKJMR010000241.1:0-4851 GCA_046596275.1 Bacteroidia bacterium
AAATGTGCGAGAAGCTCAAGGTGCTGAGAGTAAAAATGACTTTGTTCATAAATTAAAAATCTCCTATAAGGAAGCCGAAGAAACAGAATACTGGTTAGATATCTGTCAACATTCAAAGAATTATCCGAATCCCGAAAAATTGTCCGAAGATATTATAGAGCTAAAAAAGATCCTTGGCAAAATTATATCATCAATGAAAAACAACAAATAATCCACAAATTTCAAATAAGAAAATTTTAAATCAGAACTTTCTGATCAGCAGGTAGTGCTAAATGAAAAATCCCGCCAACACAGCAGGATTTTTTCATTTACGCATTTGCCATTTACTAACCTACAATTTGCACATTTGCCATTTACGCATTTACAATTTGCACATTTACTAATTTATAATTTCAAAATTTACTTTTTCTTCTCCTCAAAAATCAACGAACCTGAATTGATGCAATACCGCTGATACGTCGGAGCCGGACCATCATCGAATACATGTCCTAAATGTCCGCCACACGTTCTGCAGGTTACTTCCGTTCGTTTCATTCCGTATGTATTATCCACGTGATAATCGCAGGTAGTGGAATCAAACGGCATCGTGAAGCTTGGCCATCCACAACCTGAATCAAACTTTTCATTGGAACTGAAAAGAACGGTTTTGCAGGCAGCACATTTGTAAATTCCTTTATCGTGATTATCCCAGTAGGCTCCTGTAAAAGCGCGCTCTGTTCCTTTTTCCCGGAGTATGCGATATTGCTCCGGAGTTAATTCTTTCGACCACTCTGCATCGGTCTTAACCACTTTAGTCGTATCCATATTTTTATTTATTGAATCTGCGGCAATTGTTTTGTTAGCAGGCAATGTATCCGGAGCTGCACACCCTGTGAGCATTACCAGCAAAAGCGATGTGTAGATAAACATGTTCATTTGTGTTAGTTTCCTCTATTTACGCAGCACACAAATTTACGGATTCTCATTGGCATTTAAGATCTGTTGTAATATGTTAAAAAAGGGGCGGGGGACGTTGGGACGAGGGACGAAGAAAAAGTAAGAGGATAAATTGCATTGTATGCTGATACAGTCATAAAAGAAAAAAGGCAGAAACTATTTTTCTTGCCTTCATTCAAAACTCAATTTTGAAATTTTTCCTCGTCACCGTTCCGTTTTTTCCGTCCCCTTTTTCCGTCCCACGTCCCCCCTTTCCGTCCCCTTTTTTCCGTCCCCTTATTTTATTTATTCCTGTTCAGCAACAACTCATACTTCCCAATTGTAAGCACTGTTCCTTCCGGCTCATGTCCGAGGCGAAGATTTGAACCTGTTACACTTCCGAGCGCTGCTACTGCGCTGCTGGTTAAATCAAAACCACTTACATTTTCATTCTTGTTAATCGTATTTGCAGCAATGTAAGTAGCGTCTTCCTCCTCATTCACAGGCGCGCGGTCAAGCTTCTTTTTCATCCAGCGCATAGCAGCCTGGCGCGGAGAAATGCTCGCAGTAGGTGAAGTTTCAGCAGAAGCAGTTTTAGAATAAATAGCAGTGGAGTAATACGTATCAGAAAAATCTACACGCGGATTTACATTGGTGGAAAGCGAAAGTTTTTCATTGCTTGTGCTAATCAATGCCATTGGTTCTTTCGTGTTTTTCACAAGAACCGGAACAGCATCAATCGTGGCAATTTGCTTTTTCGGAATTACAACTTCAACATTTTCTTTCTGAGAATTATTTTCCGGGGCAACAGCAACAGGATTCTGCGAAGGATTTACCGGGGCAATAACAGGATTTGTTTTCGGCGTTGACTTCGGTGTTGACTTTGCGATATTGGCTGAGTCAATACGATCGTTAGCTGCAATGGTATCAATTGCATCCTCGCCCGAATAATTCCAGAAGAAAATTCCGATCAGTAAAGCCACCGCTGCGGCAGCTGCAAAACGTGTGTCAATGATCCACCAGAATGCACCGCGGTCTTTTCGTTTTAATGATTCTTTATCTTCAAACACAATCGAGGCATCCGCGCTTAATTTTGTTTGTTTATATAACGCATAATTTTTCTGCTGTGCTGCATTTGCCGATAAAGAAGCTGCCAATTCCTTTTCTTCTTCACTGTTCAGCAAACCTTCCACAGAAGCAATTGCCATTTCATCAAAATTTTCCGCGCTGACAAGCACAGATTTTTGAAGCGACGACTTATGCTCAAATACAATATGCTCATCCGGAATCAAGATCGCTTGCTGCACTAATTCAAGCTCCACACGTTTCTCAGGGAATTGAAGAAGAAATTTTTCTACTTCCGCTTCTTCATTTGCATTGAGCAAACCTTCCACATGCGAAACAAAATATTCCCCGTAATTCGATTCATTAATTCCAACTACAACATCCATCGGTTTCTTCAACTCCGATTTCCAGTCAAACTTAATATGCTTTTCAGGAGAAAAAGAAACGTCTTCATAGCTGTCAAACAAATCGCGCATCTCCGGATTCAAAACCAAAAACGCAAACAGTTCATCCACTCCTTCTTTCGAAAGATTTCCCTCGTAAAAATCGAGGAACCACGCTTCACAATTTTCGCTGTTAATATTCATTTTTTTCTTCTCAGCACTACACTATTTTTTTGACCCCATAACAACTATACAACTTTGTTGTATAACGATTGCAGATCTACTATACAACTTTGTTGTGCAGCGATCCGCAGGATCTACTATACAACTTTGTTGTGCAGCGATCCGCAGGATCTGCTACACAACTTTCTCAATGCTTCCAATGTAATTTTTCAAAAATGTCCGCGCACGGAAAATATAAACTTTCACCTGCGCTTCTTTCAATCCACAAATTTCACCGATCTCATCATAGCTGTATCCTTCATAATCTCTCAGCAGTACTACAGACTTTTGAATCTCGGGTAATTTGTTCAATGCTTCATTCAGAATTTCTTTAAGATCAGAATACTGCCGGTTGTGCGATAACGCAATCATCGGCGCTTCATCCATCGATCCCTGGCGCTTATCTTTTCGCAGGTAATCAATCATTGTTCTGTAACCGGTGGTAAACATATACGACTTCGCATTCTTCGCTTCTGTTTCCGAAACTTTCACCCACATTTTTTCATACGTATCCTGCACAATATCCCTCGCCTTATCCTTATCCTTTACATTTTTCAGGATAAAGCGATACAGGTTATCAGCATAAAGATCAACGCAGCGATTAAATTCTTGAACGGTCATGTCAGGTACGGTCTGCTCATAAGACGGTTGAGTTCGTCTGTTAGTTACAGCAAAGGTAAATTATTTTGAAATGCATTGATTACCAGCAAGTAAGCCTTACCGACACCATGAGAATCCCTGCTGATAGGGATTTGGTAATCTGGTAATCTGGTAACTGGGTAATTATTCCCACAGTCAATCACACATTCAGGAGTAACAGATTAAATTTCCAAGTTACCAGATTACCAGATCCTTCCTCACCAGATAAATTCACACCGGCGGCCCATATGTCCCCAGTCGAACTGGTAGCCTATAGATAAAATTCCTTCGAGCGTTCCGAATTTGTGACTTGCTTTTCCGTTTCCTTTTCCCTGCACAAGACAATTGATATAATTTGCTCCGGCAATTTTTCCTGCAAACTCAACAATAAAATGCCGGTATAATTCCGCACGCACCGCTCCTTCAACGCCGATAATCACACCTGCAATTTTCCAATTGTTATTCACCTGGTGACCAAACAACGTCACATCCGTTCGCGGGTATACAAATCCAAGTCCCGGCTTAAAAACAAAACCAATATTATGCTTGCCGTTTTTTGTTTGCAGCTTCCAGCGTTTCATCGCCATCAGCATTACAAAATTTGCACCATCGCTGTGCTCAAAGTGAATGTAGCGCGGATCAAGCAGCGTATCCTTATTCACATATTTTCCGAGAATCGTTCCTTCAATACGCGCAACCTGGTAATCCTGCACAATATATTTCGGATGATCATAATTTAATTCCAATCCCCAGTCCTTTTCATTATTAAAATAATAACCGATCCTGAAATTAAATTGCGGAACACTAAAATTCTTTAAATCTTTTATCGCTTCAAATCCGGGGCGATCGTGCGCTTTCACATTGTACAACGTAAAATCATATACGCCGTATTCATCAAAACGTGTCGGATCTCCATCATTGCTGAAACGAATAGTGCTTTCCGTATATACTTCACGGTTGTATCCCCACAATAAATAAAAAGATCCTTTTTTCTTTGTGTGTGTTGAATCTGAAATAGATTGTGAGAATCCTGTTTGCGCAACAATAGCAAACAATACAATTATAATAATACGATTCATAACTGGAGTTGATGAATTGGGTTAACACAAAATGTTGCTGAATTACCGGAGGAGAAGCAATTACAGCAATGGTGTAATGAAAGCTCTGTTTTTAAAAAGCTTCTGTTCGCGGTTAATGAGATTGGTAATGAGGTTACTATTTTGATGGTGCAAAATTAGGTATTATTCCGGTGTTTCAATAACTGCCGGGGTTAACTTTTGGAGGCTTTTGATCTTCGCCAGCTGAGTTGCCAGCACACCTGCATCGCCTGCAATGATTACTTTGTACGATTCAGGCGTGAAATATTTTTTGATCACTTTGTTCAGCGCAGGAATATCAATCGCATCCAATTCCTGCAAATACGCTTTACGTTTTGAATAATCGCGGTACACCCACGGATTGATCAACGATGCGAAGGAAGACGGATCTTCAATGCTCAGGATATCTACTCTGAGCATGGTCTTGAATTTTTTCAATTCTTTTTCTGTCGCACCGTTTTTATAAAAATCAACAAGCACCTGGTCGAATGCTGATAACGTTTCAAACATCACATCATTCCGGATCTGGG
>JBKJMR010000355.1:0-5516 GCA_046596275.1 Bacteroidia bacterium
ATCGCGATGACAGCATTATGCTTGGAATCGGTATGCAACCTTTTGAATTGATGTTGCAGCTGATGGCAAAACGTGATGATCCGTTTTCGGGTGGAAGAACATATTACTGTCACCCGAGCTTGCGTCGTGATGATATGCCCAAAATTCCGATGCAAAGTTCTGCAACAGGAATGCAGGCGATTCCATCTACAGGCGTTGCGATGGGATTGAAATATTTAGAAGAACAAAATCTCGCTGCTGATTTCGGCGATGATAAACCGATAACAGCTTGCTCATTGGGCGATGCCTGCATTACTGAAGGCGAAGTTTCAGAAGCATTTCAAATGGCGGTGTTGAAAAAATTACCGATCCTTTACCTCGTCCAGGATAATGAATGGGATATTTCAGCAACAGCAAAAGAAACGCGTGCGCAGGATGCTACAGAATATGCAAGAGGTTTTAAAGGATTAGAAACACGCACCATCGACGGAACTGATTTCATGCGCAGCTACGAAACGATTCGTGATGTAATTGCAATTATTCGTAAAGAGCGCCGGCCATTTTTAATTCATGCGAAAGTTCCGTTGCTCAATCACCATACTTCCGGTGTGCGAAAAGAATGGTACCGGCATGATTTAGAAGAATCAGCCAAGAGAGATCCGTTTCCCAAATTGAGAAATCAATTGCTCGTTGCAGGAATTGATGGAAAAGAGCTCGATGAAATAAATAAACGCGCGACAGAAAAAGTTGCGGAAGATTATAAACGTGCACTTGCTTCTGAAGATCCGCGACCGGAAGATTTATTTACACACGATTTTGCGCCAACACCGGTTACAGAAGAAAAAGGAATTCGTGAACCTGCAGGAAAAGAAAAAACAGTGATGGTTGATTCTGCCTTATTCGCTGTGCAGGAAATTATGGCGAAACATCCGGAAGCGTTATTGTACGGACAAGATGTTGGCGGAAGATTAGGCGGTGTTTTTCGTGAAGCTGCAACGCTTGCGCAAAAATTCGGCGACAATCGTGTTTTTAATACACCGATACAAGAAGCATTTATCATTGGCAGCACAGTCGGAATGTCGGCTGCGGGTTGCAAACCTATTGTAGAAGTTCAGTTCGCCGATTATATCTGGCCGGGCTTGAATCAATTGTTCACAGAAGTTTCGCGTTCGAATTATTTATCTAATGGAAAATGGCCGGTGAGTTGTGTGATCCGCGTGCCGATCGGTGCGTATGGAAGCGGTGGTCCTTATCACAGTTCAAGTGTTGAATCGGTGCTCGCAAATATTCGCGGAATTAAAATCGCGTATCCAAGCACAGGAGCTGATCTGAAAGGTTTGATGAAAGCTGCTTATTACGATCCGAATCCGGTTGTGATGCTCGAGCATAAAGGGTTATACTGGTCGAAGATCAAAGGAACGGAAGAAGCAAGAACCATTGAGCCCGACGAAAATTATATTATTCCATTCGGTAAAGCGAGAATGGTGCAGGAAATTGAAACTGCAAAAGACAAAACAACGCTCACCGTTATCACTTACGGAATGGGTGTGTACTGGGCAAAAAATGCTTCGAAGAATTTCCCCGGAAGAATTGAGATTATTGATCTGCGAACAATTGTTCCGTTGGATGAAGAAGCAATTTTCAAATCTGTCCGCAAGCATAATCGTTGTCTTGTTGTCACAGAAGATTCGGTGAACAACAGTTTCGCGCAAGCTATCGCAGGAAGGATTTCCAAATTCTGTTTTGAATCGCTCGACGCCCCGGTTGACATCATCGGCGCAGAAAATCTTCCCGCAATTCCGCTTAACGCAACATTAGAATTCACCATGCTTCCGAATGCAGATAAAGTATCGGCTGCAATAGAAAAATTATTGAGGTATTAATTTTTACATCACCATTTTATAATAGAATAGTAGCTTTTAGTTGAACGTCTGAATGCTGCTGCGACTTTTTTCGTAATTGCGTGCTAAAGGCAAAAGTTGTATCTAATGCCAATTGAATTAATTTACATATTTTTATTTAAGCAGTGTTTTGTTAATAATGATCTGTTGTTTTGCTATGCCTAACCAAGCTGATTAGGTACATTTACAATTGCTTTAAATGCGGTTATGCCTTATACAGAACAAATAAATGCCCTTTTAGTTCCCCGGCCTTCAGAAGAAATTTCTGTGCTGGATCTTTTTGCGGGTTGTGGAGGGCTTTCACTTGGGTTTGAAGCTGCTGGTTTTCACACCGTGGGATTTGAAATGAATCCTGATGCAGCAAATACTTACAGAAAGAATTTAGTGGGCGATTGCATTACAGAGAAACTTACATTAGATACTGAATATCCTTTCGCTCAGATCGTGATCGGTGGGCCCCCGTGTCAACCATTTAGCGTTGGCGGAAATCAGAATGGGGTTCATGATGCACGAAATGGCTTTCCTTTCTTTATTGATGCTATTAGAAAGACATCGCCAAAAATGTTTCTGTTTGAAAATGTTCGTGGTTTACTTTATACGAATAAGTGGTATTTGGATTTAGTGCTTGAAGAGTTAAAGGAACTGGGATATAGCATTGATCTTAAGTTATTAAATGCTGTTCATTTTGGTGTTCCTCAAAATCGTGAAAGACTTTTTGTTGTAGGATATAAGGAAGGAAATTTTGAATTCCCAGCCCCTAATAATTATAAAAGAACTGTAGGCGAAGCTATTGGAGATTTGATGATAACATCCCCACAAGAAAGTAAATTCCTCACACCAAATCAAGATCAGTACATTGCAAATTACGAGAGAGCTTCGCAATGCATAAATCCTCGTGATCTTACTGCTAATAAACCATCCAGAACATTAACCTGCCGAAATTTATCGGGAGCAACAGGTGATATGATGCGTGTCAAGCTTCCTGATGGTAGACGCAGAAGGCTTTTAATAAGAGAAGCAGCAAGACTTCAGACCTTCCCGGATCATTTTGAGTTTTCAGGAGGAGAAATAAGCCGATTTACTCAAATTGGTAATGCTGTTCCACCGTTAATGGCTTTCAAAATGGCATTAGCATTAAAGGACTGTTATTTAAGTCGGATGGATAATCCGGAAGCAATTGTATCACAATATGCATAATTACATTCCTACATCTAAGAAATCGCCTCATATTACTGAGCTTATTAACGAGGCATTAGATATTCTTGAAAAGGTGGGAATTCCTTTGCAAGGTAAGAGCGAAAGAGGGTTAGAGCGAATTGCAATGGCATTTCTTGCCGTTGCAGGAATTACAAATACGTGGAGGGAAGTTAAAGGTCAGGATGATTATAGGCATTTAAAAAGTCGTGATATAATATCTTTTATTAATGCTCATTACGAGGAAAATATTTCTTCTGGTTCATATGATGATATTAGACGAAAGCATTTACAGCTGCTTGTCTTAGCAGATTTGGTTTTGAATAGTGCAGATAATCCGAGTGCATCACCAAATGATCCGACTCGTGGTTATGCTATCTGTTCAGAATTCAAGCAGCTTCTTTTAACGTATAAGACTACTGATTGGGATATTAAATTAAAGCTGTTTGTCAAAAATAGACCCTCATTAAAAGAAATATTAAGTAGAAAACGAGATCTTCCAAAGGTGAGAATTACTTTACCCTCTGGTCATATTTTAGATTTTTCGCAAGGAGGACATAACCAATTGCAAAGAGAGATTATTGAAGAGTTTTTGCCTCGCTTCGGACAAGGTTGTGAGGTTTTATATGTAGGTGATGCAGCTAACAAGTACCTTCTACGTGCAGATGATATTCTAAATGAATTAGGTTTTTTTGAATTAGCGCACGATTCATTACCTGATATTGTCGCTTATAATAAAACCAAAAATTGGCTATTCCTAATAGAGGCATTCTACACTTCTGGTCCGATGAGCGAAGAAAGAATATTAGAATTGAAGAAAGCACTGACCAACTGTAAATGCGATTTAATATTTGTTACTGCATTTATTTCTAAAACAGTGTTCAAAGCACATGCTACAGAAATAGGTTGGGAGTCAGAAGTTTGGACTGCTGATGCATCAGATCATTTAATTCATTTCAATGGAGGTAAATTTTTGGGTCCTCATACGTAGACTTTTATTCTTTAATAAAAGATAAATTTTAAACAGGCTCTTAATGTATTTCTTAGTCTCATACAATCATACATCATAATTTGCACCTCTAATTCTTTTCCTGTGCTAAGCAAAATCCGTATCGACAGAAAATTCTGGATCAATTTAACCTGCTTTATTCTCGGTGGAATATTGCTCGCGTATCTGATTGTAAAATATCGCGTAGCACCTTCCATCGCATTCGAAGACCTGCAGCTTAAAACGCCGGAAGGACAAGTCGCGAAGCTTTCCGATTACAAAGGCAAAGTAATCCTCCTGAATTTCTGGGAAACCTGGTGCGGACCTTGTGTGCAGGAAATGCCAACAATTGAAGAAGCACGCGGACAAATCGACAGCGCACAAATGGTTTTTATTACCATCGCCGAAGAAGATCCCGCAAAAATTGCTTCCTTCCGCGACAAGCACGATTACAAATTCAAGTATTTCATCAGCCAAAAAAGCTTCAAAGATTTAGGCATCAATACTTATCCGACTTCCTATATCATTGACAAAAAAGGAAAGATAGTGCTGACAAAAATCGGTGGAGTAGACTGGGCCACACCGGAGATGATTCAATTCATGGAAGATATTTCAAAGTGAAAAGAGTTTAAAAGTTTTCTGGTTTCGGGTTCCGGGTTTCGGATTGATAAAGTTTTCCTTATTTAATTCAAACACAAAACCCTCCCGATCGGACGAACCCACAACTCAGAACGAAACTCAAAACCCGAAACTCAGAACCCGAAACCCGAAACCGAAACCATTCATCCTAATCACTAACCCCTTGTCACCTGTCAACTGTCACCCGTCCCTTTTCCCCAATGACTTAACAGATATTAAGAGAACTAAGCACGCTTTTTGCCTAAATTCGTTGTTATACAATAAACGCATTTTATGAAACCCAGAATCCGAATAGCCTTATTTGCAATCCCGGCAATCATTGGCTTCACTAGTTATATTTTACTCAGCTCACGTTGTGCTGCGGCTCCTAAAGCAGAAACAGTAAATGCAAAAAAAGAAGCTGTGGTGCTCGATATCATGCTTCGTGTTTTGCGTAACGCACATTTTGCGCCCGCAGAACTTAATGATGATTTCTCGGAAAAAGTTTTCACTACCTATTTGAAACGTGCCGATTACAACAAAAAAATTCTGCTTCAATCTGATGTTGACCAGCTGAAGGCTGCTTATCACGATAAGATCGATGACCAGGTTCGTGCGCAGACATTTGAATTTTTTAATGAGTCTGCAGAAATTTTTATCGAGCGTATTAATGACGATAAAAAATATGTAGAAGAAGCACTGGCACAACCTTTCGATTTTACCGTGAAAGAAAGTGTAGAGCTTGATCCGGAAAAACTTGGCTACGCGAAGAATAAAGGGGAGATGAAAGAGAACTGGAGAAAGTATTTAAAATACCAGGTGATGGTGCGTTACAT
>JBKJMR010000363.1:0-5291 GCA_046596275.1 Bacteroidia bacterium
GAGAATGACTTTTTTGCCATCAGGAAGTTCGTGCTGTGCTTTTGAGAATGACTTTTTTGCCATCAGGAAGTTCGTGCTGTGCTTTTGAGAATGACTTTTTTTGTCATCAGGAACTTCGTGCTGTGCTTTTGAGAATGGTTTTTTTTTTGTCATCAGGCGCGTTTGAGACGGTTTTTAAGTTGCGTTTAAGAAACGCAACATAAAAACGTTGTATTCCAAAAACCACATCTAAAATATTTATCCGTTTGTAACCGACTATAGCAAACTTTGCTTTGTAGGTTTGCTGTATGCCGCCATTTCGTCAAAGGAAAGTTATGAGAAAAGGATACGTCTATGATTGGAAGGGCTATGATTATTTCGTAACTATTTTAACCAAGGATCATACACTTCGTTTTGGAAAGATTGAAAATGGAGTGGTGAAATTAAATCAGTTCGGGCAAATTGCCTATCACTTTTGGGAGCGGACAGTGTTGATTTATCCCTACGTCAAACTTTTTGAATTTGTGATTATGCCTGATCATATTCATGGAATTATTAGAATTTTACCGACAGAAGAGAAAGTGAAATCGATTAGTACGATGGTAAAATCTTTCAAAAGAGAAGTCACAAAGGAAATTCATTTAATGGATCCCAGCACACCTAAACTTATATGGCAACAAAGCTTTTGGATTGTAGGATTTAAAAACCACCGGCAATTACAATCTTATGAAACCTACATAAGAAATAACCCGGCAAAGGCATGGGAAAAAATAATAGCTAAGAAAATGTTGTAATGAATTTTATGGAGCAGGGTTTAAGGTGAGTTTCCCAAACTCACCTTAAACCCTGCTCCATAAAATATCTCCTGAACCCGGCCCCACACAACACAACAAATCAATAATACTAAGATTAGAAACAAATCCATGCCGCTCTTCGAAAATCTGCAGGTAGCGTTTTGGATTGAATGTTGGATCTTTTTTCAATGAAACTTTTGGTGAAATGAGCGAACGGTAATCAGCACGATTTTCTGTTGAGGGAATAAATTCAGCAGAGAGAATTATGGCCTTCTGAATTTTGAGCAATCTCAATGTAAGCTTGAGCAATTCAATATTGTATTCTAATAAATTTTCCCATTTCTTACTTGCATAAAACGGAGAAAAATAATCTGCGTAGAAATTAAAAAATGGAGAATTTCCATAAGCAGAACGGATAGATTGCCAGTGCTGCCGTTGCCATGACTCGCTGTAATTTATTTTCACATCACACATTTTCGTGTGATTGGGTGCGTGAACAGGAATAACAAGATCCTGCACGCCATTCGGTCCGGCAATACGTGTGCGGTTACGCCACGTTTGTTTTAAATAATGCTCGTGCTGATCGATTAGCAATTCATCATGCAGCATTATTTTCGAATACCATTGAATTGGTCCGAGATAAACAGATGAAAATGGTGAGGGAAAATTATTCAAAATTCAAGATTCAAAATTCCAGACCTAAATTAATTGTCTATTCTATTGATTTCATGCAACGATTCCATCTAACACGCTTGCTTACTTTATCATAAGAGAATAAGATCATCGTTGCCTTTCCCACGATGTGATCTTCAGGAACAAATCCCCAATAGCGCGAATCCATGGAATAATGGCGGTTGTCACCCATCACGAAATAATAATTCATTTTGAAAGTATATTGTTTCGTGTAGGTTTTATTGATGAAAATAGAATCATTGCGAACATCGACAACATTATGCTCATAATCGACAATGATGCGCATGTACAGCGGCAAACTATCTGTTGTGAGCTGAACGGTTGCGCCTTCTTTCGGAATAATGATTGAGCCGAAATTATCCAGGTTCCATGGAAACTTTTGTGTGTGCGGAAAAATTTGTTCGTCAAATAATCCTGTTCGTGAAAGTTCAGGATCGACGGAAATAATTTGTTTGATGAGACGCAAACTATCTGCTTGTGCCGGGAGAAGTGAAAGCGTATAGAGAAAATATTTTCCTTGCTGACTTTCGCGCAGCATTCCTAATTTTTCAAGCTTTACACTATCGCGTTTTGCAGAATCAATTTTGACGATATAATTAAAAACAATTTCCTGCGGAAACGGCAACAGCTTTCCATTGATAAAAACTTCGCGATCAGTAATTTTCAAGGTGTCACCGGGAAGACCGACGCAGCGTTTGATAAAATGGGTGCGATGATCGACAGGATATTTTTTCGGCTTTCCTGATGTGAGTGGAAAAAGATCTTCGGCAGGAAAATTAAAAACAAGCACATCGTTATTTTTAATTTCTGAATAACCGGACACGCGGTGATAACCCCAATTCCACCACTCGAGATAAGCAGGATTTTCTCCAACGCTTTGATGCGAAAATGGAATGCTCAGCGGTGTCATGGGAGTACGCGCGCCGTATGCAAGCTTGTTGACGACAATATAATCGCCGGCAAGCAAGGTGTTATCCATTGAATCGGAAGGAATGGCAAAAGGTTCGAAGATGAATGCTTTTACAAACAGCACGCCGACAAATGCAAATGCAAGTGCTTCAAACCATTCCCGGAAAGGTGATTTTCGCTTTTTACTTTTTTCAGGAATGGAAGGTTTGACTTCTACTTGTGCAGGCTGAATGACTTCATGCGCAAGCACTTCGTAGTCGGCAGAAGGATCATCATTTCCATCATTGATCAGCTCCGGGTTATCGGAAAGCTCATCGACAGGAAATTTATCTTCTTCCATGGAAAAAATTCAAGATTCAACATTCAAGATTCAACATTCAAAATTGGGCCAAAGATTCCTTTACTCTAATACGAGCAAAATAGTTAAAGGTTATCGCTTTAAAGTTTTGAATATTGAATGTTGAATTATTTTTTCCTGGTTTGAACTTTTAATTTTTCGTCTTTGCCTTTTCCTTTGCCGCGGTTTTTGAATTGGCCGTAAGCAATCATCAACACGATACCACCGATCACCCACCAGAGATAGGATTTTGATAAACCATCCTTGGAAACAAAAGACATCATACGTTCAGTGCGTAATCCGCTATGTTCGCCTTTAGACATCCAGACAAAAACCGGCTTACCCACAACGTGATCTTCAGGAACAAACCCCCAATAGCGTGAGTCAAGGGAATTGTGACGGTTATCACCCATGAGCCAGAAATAATCCTGTTTGAAAGTGTAAGTCGTTGCCGGTTTTCCGTTGATGAAAATTTGATTGCCTTTTATTTCAATCTTATTTTTTTCATAAACAGAAATGATGCGATGCCAGAGCGCAATACTGTCGACAGAAAGAGTAATGGTCATGCCTTCTTTCGGAACCAGCAGCGGACCGAAATTATCGCGGTTCCACGGAAAATGCTCGGGATCGTGCGGAAATACATCATCGTTATCAAAACCTTTTGGAATAAGACTCGGACTAACATCACCTACGATCTGTTTAAATTTTTCCAAACGACTTGTATGAACAGGTACAGCATAACGATGCGCAGAATCGGCAACAGATCCACCAAAATCGTCTGTAACACCAACGATGGCAAAACGTCTTCTCCAATTTTTGTATTCTTCTTCAGAAGTTATCGGAGGCAAATTAAAGTTGTATGCCCACTGCGCTTCTTTCGGAACGATTGCTTTGCCTGCATTAATTAAAAGTTCCCTGTTGCGAATTTCTAACACATCACCAGCAATAGCAACGCAACGTTTTACATAGTTATCTTCTTTATCGACAGGATGCACGATGATAGAATCCGGAATTAATTCTTTTCGCGCATCGTCGGTGGAGTAACCCTTATTATTCGCTTTCATGCGGAGGTAACCGTAATAACTCCTGTTACGGTCTCCTACCCAAACGGTATCACCTTCGGGAAAATTGAACACCACGATATCGTTGCGTTCCACTTCACCAAATCCAGGCAAACGCATATACGGCATTTCGATCCAGTCGAGGTATGAACGTGTTGTTTCTGTTCCGGGAATGGTGTTATGTGTAAATGGAATTGTAAGCGGAATAGCAGGAACTTTTGCACCGTAGCTCATTTTGCTTACGAATAAATAATCGCCGACAAGCAATGTTCCTTCCATGGATGAAGATGGAATTACAAATGCTTCGAAGAAAAATGTACGGATAAGTGTAGCGGCAACGATGGCAAAAATTCCGGCTTCCCCCCACTCTTTCCACATCGGTTTCTTTTTTTCTTCAGGCGGAACTCCGGTGAATTTTACATCTTTAGAAAATCCGAGATATGGAACCCAGATGAAATAGCCGAAGATGGCACATAAATGATCTGTGAATTTTCTTTTGCCGAAACAATTGGAAAGCAATACCAGCATTACTGCAAGCATGTAAAATCCAACAGTAGGAATCAATACAAGGAAGATCCACCACCATGGCTTTTGAATGATTTTAAGCCAGACTAAAAAATTGTAAACAGGAACAAATGCTTTCCAGCCTTTTTCACCTGCTTTTTCAAATGTTTTATAAAGTCCGACCAATAAAAGCACTGCGGAGAGCAACAAGAAAATTTCAATAGGGCGCATAGGTTGTTTTTGGAATGCGAAAGGTAAGCAGGGATATTTGATTGTTAATAGTTGATGTTTAATGTTTAATTCTAAAATTATGCTTTTTTATGAATGCAGTACCCTTTGCCTCCAATCAAACATTAAACATTAACGATTAACCATTTTTTCAAGCAGATCTTCCATTCCATAAATACCTTTTTTTCCTGCCATAAATTCAGCAGCTAATACCGCACCGAGCGCAAAACCTTCGCGGTTGAATGCTTCGTGTGTGATGGTGATTTTATCTACGGAGGATGTGTAATTTACAGCATGTGTGCCGGGAACTTCGCCGATGCGTGTGGAATGAATCGGTAATTCACCTTCAGGGAATTCAGAAGGAAATTGACCGGGATAATCTTTATATCCGCTGAGTGAATGATTGTTTGCGATAACTCCTTTTGCCAGCGTAATAGCAGTGCCGCTTGGTGAATCGAGCTTGTGAATGTGATGGGCCTCTTCCATCGTAACTTTATATTCAGGATACGCGTTCATCATTTCGGCCAGCTTTTCATTGAGGCGAAAAAACAAATTGACGCCGATGCTGAAATTGGAAGCATAAAAAAATCCGCCTTCACTTGAATTGCATTCTGTATGTACATCAGCCATTCGTCCGAGCCAGCCTGTAGTACCTGCCACGACGGGAACATTATTGCAAAAGCAACGCAAGATGTTATCAACAGCAGTTTCCGGTGTGCTGAATTCGATAGCTACATCGGCTTCTTTCAGGTGCGCATCAGTAGTGGCTGTAGCGTTTTCTTTACC
>JBKJMR010000260.1:0-5087 GCA_046596275.1 Bacteroidia bacterium
TGGGTTTTAACTGTGCCCAATGGCAAGTTTTTAATTTTTGATACTTCCTCCTGCGTAAAGCCCTGCGTAAATAACAAATCCATTAATTCCCGTTGATCCGCAGTTAAATGTTTTAAAAGCTCCCTGGTAAAATTTACAGTATCATCAGAAAGCAAATTTTTATCATACAGCGTATGATCAAGCCTTGTTGTTTCTTTTTGATATTTGAAATATTTGGAGCGGAAATAATCGATGCAATGGTTTCGTGTAATATTTAAAAGCCAGCTATAAATTCCTGCCTTGCCGGAATTATACTGGTTCATATTCTTCCATGCTTTTACAAATACCTCCTGGCACAAATCTTCTGCCAGCTCTTTGTCAAGCGTCTGCCTGTAAATTTCTGAACAAATTGTTTTTTTGTAATTCTCATAGAATGTTTTAAAAAACACCGGATCATTAAAATCATACACACCATTAAAAGTGCGGCCGCTGATATCAAAAGTTTTACCGGATATTTTTAAAGGTGAACCAGCATCGGTTCGGATTATGCGTGCATGCGTTTCTGCTAAACCTAAAGTGCCATTCCGTTTAATTATTCTCCTTCTGAAGCAATATCCATCCTGATTCCGAAGAGCATCTTTAACAATCCGGGTGACGCGCGAAATATCAGAAGTATGCGTTGTATTTAGTAAAAAGAATTCTTCGTTAATATGTACTTCACCAGGCACATATCCGTATATCTTAAATTGCTCTGCATCCCAGGTTAATTGATTAGATTTTAAATTGAGCTCCCAACTTCCTTGTTGCGTATTGCTAAAATTATCAGGTGGAGGAAAACCGGTTTTATCAGAAAAATCAGAAGATGCTCGTATCATACCCAATTAATTTACCTAGTTAATATCAAATAAAAAGCGCTTATCAGAAAGCTGAAGTAACATCAAAGTATGGTAAATCTGAAAGTACCGTAGTTCAAACAGCAATAATAAAGCCACCCGGATTTCTCAGTTGTATTATCGCCGGTTTTCCTGTAGCTCCATTGACTAACAGGCTTTTAATTAATGTGAAGTGTTTGATATTGGTATTGAGCGCTTTCTTAATATGTGCACTATTACACACTTGGAGGAATTTCCTTCACCGTAAATTAATAGTGCATTGGAATAATCACCAGGTATTTTGTTGCTCCTGAACCTGCAACCGCTGAAGATCACGGCTTGTCAGAAATTTAACAGGAAACCCAACTATTACTATTATTCATTGTCAATAGCTGATATTTATTTATAATTGTGTTGTTTATATTAAAATTGGTATATATTTATACCGATAGTAATTAAATATATTGTTTAACCATGTGTTAAAATCCAGCAATATTCCATCTTATGGCTCCCTACTCCCCGTCCATGTCCCTCATCATACTTTTGATTATCCTTTTATTATTTATCCTTCTTGCCATTCTGAAAAATGGGTTTAAGGGCCTGGAAATGTTCCTTGAATTTTTTTGCAGGAAGAAAGTGAAAGACACAGGCAAGGAAGTTTGTTGCCTTCCTATTCCACCGGACTTGCGCCCCCGGCCGGATCCATCCATCTACTGCCAAAAATGGCTTATGGACCGCGGGTTTGGAGTAACCTGGAACAACCCTGATTTTAACCTGGTGGAAATTGCGACAGGTTTAAGCGCACAAAGCGATTCATTGAAGCCGAATACGGATTACAGGATTATGGTGACCGTTCACAACCTGAGCACGATGGCTGCGCTTAATACCAAGGTTTCTTTTGAAATAAAAGATTTCGGAATTGATGGCGGAACATTTGCTACTCCTTCCGAAGTAGAAGTTGATATTCCCGCTGTAGGATCGGCCACTTGTTTTACCGTATGGCATACACCAAATAATATCGGTCATATCTGCCTGGTTGCAACACTACAACACCCGGATGATGCTAATCCAATGAACAACGAAGGACAGCATAATACGGTAATTGTGGATGAGCAGAATAACCAAAAAAGCGTGGAGTTCTTTATGCATAATGCTTCTAAGGCAGACAACCAGTATGCGCTTTCGTATGACCAGTACAGTTTGCCTGAATCACCGATGCGTGCAAAAAGTAACGAGGAACGAAAGAGCATTGGTTACCTCAGAAAATTGCAGGAGCAGAACAGGCGAGTGCCGCTTGAATTGGCACAAGCAGGATTTACAATTACCGCCAACGCAGGACAGCTGGAGAGGAACATCGTCACATTGGGTCCGGGCGTAACCGGAAAATTTACCATTGCTCCCAATGCCGGGACAACTGTCAATGGAAAGCGGCTCAATATTGTGGCAACCAATCCCGGCACAGGAAAAGTTATAGGTGGACTAACAGTTATTTATAAATAAGAAAATGGCACGTACTACAACATGCACTTCTATAACCGATGCCTGGGATGGCGTTGGAGACGGTTTTATCGGTCTCGGGATCGTTGGAGTCTTAGGAATTATTTCTGCAACTATCCAGGCAGCAATAGCTACATTTTCCAGCGCGGGCTGGACTCCACCAAGCCTTGTTGCTGCAGGAATCGTACTTATGGCCGCCTGTGTTTTAGCAATGATCATAACCGTGCGTGCCGGGAATTATTTTTTCGACCACCGCCTGGTTTGTATTGAGCCGAGCAAATGTGTAATCGGCAGAGTTATTTTAACGGAAGAAAACGAAGACGGCGATCGTTCGCTCGATCTGTTGCTTGCTCCTGCAGATGAATCGACAACAGCAGCGGAATACCAAACGGTGTTATGGCAAAGTCGTGACAGGATTTTTACAGACTTTGTAGGCCTGGGAACACGCGGATGGAACCTTAATCCTAAGGGAAACCGCGGAAGCACTAATCCACTTGGGTTTGGTAACAATGAGCTCCCGTTTTTTCATTGCGAGATTGAAGGAACGAAAATAGCAAATTGGCTGACTGCGATTATGGCATGGCTTATCGCGCTGATGGTAATTGCTGCAGCTGCAATTGCGTTGGGCGCTATTGGAACAGCAATACCGGTTGTTGGTGCGATCTTAATGATAGCATTGGCTATTTTCTGGCTGCTTGCGATCATTTTTGGATTCGACTATGGTTGGGGAGAAGGTGATGCTGCAAGTGTAGATGTAGATAATTTAGGAGACGCCACACCAAGTGATATGGGCCCGGTAATAACAGACAGCATGGGAAACAGCGTCAGCAATGGCGATGTAGTTATTGTGACGGGTGCATTCATTGTTGATACCGGTCACAACCCCGGATGTTGGAATGAATTACATCCGATCAGGGGAATTGCAAAAATGAGAGGACCCAAAGAATATTTTTCCGTTGGCACTGATACGCAATCCGAAATCTTCACGCGCTACTGCCAGGCGTTGAATGATCATATAAGCAATTTTGGAACAGTTAGCCAGGGCCTTACCAAGCTTGAACATCCGAGTGTTGGATAACCCGGCAGAACTTTCCTATGGAGCCATTTATTGACGGAGGATTATTTGAAGTACTCATCGCACTTGCATTGGGGAGCTTAATCAACTACATTTTTTTCAAAAAATACCTGCTCATTTTATATTCGGCGTGTTCCGTTTTGTCTCCTGTCGTTCTTGCATTGATACCTAAAGGTCCGTTGTTTTATTGTATCGCTTCACTGTGCTTTTTGAATTCGATAGTATTGATAATGCTGTTGTGGAGAGAAAAGAAAAAACATCCCGAAGGCGCGCTCTTCGACATTAAAAAATTTAAACGGTGAACTTCAATCAACTGTTGTAAATTAAGGAAGACAATCAATAATTATTTTTTCTACCCAAACTTCGCCGGCGAAACACCAAACTTCTTTTTAAATGCTGCACTAAAATGTTGTAAAGAAGCATAACCCAGCTCAAACGCAATCTGAGTAACCGTTTTTTGTTTTTGCAACAAAGCTCTGCGCCCCATTTCCAAACGCACTTCCGCCAGGTAACCAAACACGGTATCATTAAACAATTCTTTAAATCCGCGTTTGAGCTTAAATTCATTTATTCCTGCAATCGCCGCCAACTGTATGAGCGTAGGAGGTGCATCCATATGTGTGAGCAGGTAATCGCGGGCAAAAACAATACGCTCTTTATCATATTCATTTTTTACATGAACTAATTTGGGTGTGTTGGTCCGCACGAAACTTTGCTGCTGAAGCAATAATAGATCGAGTACCCGCGCAAACAGAAATATATTTTTTAAATCAGTGCTTCCTTCGTAATGCATCATGCGGTAAATACATCTGTGCATTTCAGCATCTAACGGCAGGTTGGTTTGAGAAAAAAGAAGCGGACGTTTCTTTTTTATTTTTTTAGCAAAAGCAATCATTGCTTCAGAACCTGTATTTGCAATGGAGCGGAAAGCAGGAACTGAAAATTCGATGATGAAATTGTTTTGTGATGCATCATGATTTTTTCTCCACGCTTTACCATAAATAAGATTATGCTCATGCGTTTGCATATTACACCAGACTTGCACAGTGCGCTGTTTTAATTGCTGCCCTGTAAAAGGTTGAATAACGATTTCTTCACCGGAAGGGTTGATTATGCGTAATCCCATTTATCCGTTAAATATAAGTAATGCTCCCGATAATATAATATGATCCGAAATTATTGCGTCTACTTTTGACTCGTCAAATCAAACGAACTATTTGCCATGATCGAAATATTTAAAACCAACATCAAGCTTAAAGCTGCTAAAAATCAAGTGCTTGCGGCAATAAAACAACAGTTGCCGGGAGTAGTGGCAACGCTCGATCTGGAGGATAAGGATAATGTGCTGCGCGTAGTTGGTGCATGGGAAAGTGTACCGGTGCAACAAATAATAGAGCTGGTAAAACAATATGGATTTACCTGCGAAATATTAAACGATTAAGACTATCACAGAATGGTAAACTTTAAAAAATTAAGACAAATGATTGAAATTCAAGGAAACGGAAACATTGTTTCGCGTGAGGTAAATGTAAGCACGTTTATCCGCCTGCACCTGGCTTGCCGGGGACAAATTGAGCTTCACCAAAGCGATGAAGAAAAAGTAGTTATTGATGCAGATGAAAACCTGCAGGATTATTTTTCAATTGAAAATTCAGGACGAACAT
>JBKJMR010000702.1:0-5560 GCA_046596275.1 Bacteroidia bacterium
GTTGTTTTAGTCTTCATCAATCAGACGAAGCGGATCTTGTTTTTCAATTGTTTTTTCTTCGTCCTTTTTTACCAGTCGTTTTTTTCGTCGTTCAGATTTAAACCGACCAGCGAGGACATAATTTTTCCATTCAGCTGAAGCCATTTTTTTGCTTGCATGTTAATTTGAATAATAGATAAGTGATCCCGCTCGTAAGCGGGAATAGCATGCAAGTTCAGCGGCGCATTGCAGAAAACTACAGAGCGATTGTGCGCGGACTTTGGCCTGAGAAGATCAGTGGTGTTTTAAAATCAGAAAACTGATGGTAAAAAGAATCCAGAGCCGCGCTTTACGCAGTGAATTGCAGGGATGATATGTGGTTGCGCTCTTTCATGATTGACCCTCCTTACTAATTTTGAAGAGTTTGATTCTGCCGCAAATGTAAATCTTTATTTTTCAACTTTATAAAAATATTTTTTGGGGTTGTGTTTTTTTGAAACTGTTGCAACCTGAATCAATTATTCAATTTTGATTTCCTCATAGGTAAATCCTTTATGCAATTCTGTTTCTTATTTGATTCGGGGATATTTCTATCTTTGCCTTTCAAAATATTCCGCGAAGGAAATATTGAAAAAATTAATCGCTTTGTACTTGCAGTCATGTAATGCCACAGTCATAAGCGGCGCCCGCCGATAATTTTTCTGGCTCCTTATTGGAGAACGGACTGTGAATTATTTTACTTTTTTTTAAACAAAACAACATGGCTATTTCAAGAAAATATGGCCGCACTTATCATTATCCTTTTTCACCAGGAACAACAAGCGACGATCGCATCAGTCACGATTACTGGAATGATGTGAAAAAAATGGCCTCACTTGTTCACACGGAAAAGTTGGATGGTGAAAATAATTGCCTGAATCGTTACGGTATTTTTGCGCGTTCGCATGCAGCTCCATCACAATCTCCGTGGACAGCATGGTTGCGTGAGCGATGGGAGTTGCTCAAAAACGATTTAGGTGATCTTGAAGTGTTCGGCGAAAATTTATATGCAATTCATTCCATTGAATATGAAAAATTGCAAAATCACTTTTACGTTTTTGGTGTGCGGCTACATGACAAATGGTTATCGTGGGAGGAAACAAAATTCTATGCAGCAATGCTCGGATTTCCTCACGTGCCTGAGCTTGGAATTATTCCAACACCGAATGATCAGAGGACTTTCGAAGCTACTATTCTTTCTATTGTTGCGCAAGAAGGAACAATGGGAACGGTTGATGCATTTACCGGAAAGCGCTGCACGATGGAAGGAATTGTTTCACGTAACATAGGCGACTATGCAGTAACGGATTTTGCGCATCATGTTTTTAAATACGTACGTAAAAGTCACGTAAAAACGGATGAGCACTGGACACGTAACTGGCGTCGCGCAAAGCTGGAGTGGGAAAATAAAGTGTGAAGTACTGAATGATTAAAACAAACTTTTATGTGGACAATTTCAAATAATAAAAATTGGAGCGCATTACATGACCGTTTTGATTGGGTTCGAGACATGCGTGGTGTTGTACAGGACAAGACTCATCATGCAGAAGGCGATGTGGAAACACATACACAAATGGTAATTGCTGCGTTGGAAAATCTTCCCGGTTATAAAGAGCTGGGACAACAGGAAAAAGAAATTCTGTGGGCTGCTGCATTATTGCATGACGTAGAAAAACGTTCGACAACAATTATAAACGAGGACGGAAGTGTTTCTTCGCCCGGTCATGCAAAAAAAGGTGCTGCTACAACACGTGGAATTCTTTATCGCGAAATCCCAACACCATTTTTTGTGCGGGAGGCTGTGGTGCAGCTTGTACGTTATCATGGATTACCCTTATGGGTTTTTCATAAACCAAACCCGGTTAAATCACTGATAACTGCAAGTTTGGTTACGGATACACTTCAGCTTGGATTGATTGCTGAAGCGGATGTGCTTGGTCGCGCGTGTGCGGACAAAAAAGAATTATTGTATCGCGTCGACATGTTTCGTGAGCTGTGTATCGAGCAGGATGTTTATGGCAAAGCGAAAGATTTTCCTTCTTCATTGGGTAAGATGAATTATTTTCTGAAGGATGAAAGTTCGCCGGATTATATTCCGTTTGATGACAAGACGTGCGAAGTTGTTTTGTTATCAGGATTGCCCGGATCAGGAAAAGATAATTACATCCGAAAAAATCTTGCCAACTGGCCGGTAGTAAGTATCGATGCAATTCGCAGGAAAAACAAAATTTCACCTACGGATAAAAAAGGAAATGGACAAGCTGTGCAACTTGCAAAGGAACAAGCACGTGTCTTTTTACGCGCAAAAACTTCTTTCATCTGGAACGCGACAAATATTACACGGCAAATGCGGGAACAATTGATCAGCTTATTTCTTGTTTATCGTGCTAAAGTGCGCATCGTCTATATTGAAGTTCCCTATGCAGATCTTTCCAAACAAAATCGCGACAGAGAATATATTGTTCCGCCTTCTGTTTTAGAAAAGATGATCAGCAAGCTGGAAGTTCCTACACCTGATGAAGCGCATGAAGTAATTTATGAAATAAACAAAGGGTAACGTTTCATCAGTCAGGGAAATTTTTCTTCTATTTAAAACGAAAAAGGTTTATCAACACCGATAAACCTTTTTCGTTTTACTATTATCCATCCATCCGCACAATCTTCGGAGAAAACATTCCGACAACTTCTACAAGATCCAATTGCGCAGCCATTACCTGGTGAATATCTTTATACGCATGTGGCGCTTCATCCAATCCACCACCGATCAGCGTGATGCCATTATCTTTTAAAATTTGATTCATCGCATTACGCGTTACATTTTTCAACGCAGCTGTACGCGACATTTTTCTTCCTGCACCGTGTGAAGCGGAATTGATAGAAGTCGTTTCACCTTTTCCTCTTACAATAAATCCGGGTGCAGACATAGAACCGGGAATAATTCCAAGCACGCCTTTTCCTGCAGGTGTTGCGCCTTTGCGGTGAACAATTACTTCTTTTCCATTCAACATTTCTTTCCACGCAAAGTTGTGGTGATTCTCAATCATCGCCATTGGTTCGGTAGCAAGCGCAGCCGCAATCTTCCTGTGAATAGCATGGTGACAAGCAGATGCATAATCACCGGCAAGATTCATTGCGAGCCAATATTCCTGCCCTGCCTGCGTGTTGAGATCTAACCAGGCAAGATGTTTTGCTTGTTGCGGTAAACGACAAGTTTCCATTGCAACTTTTGTATAATGGCCCGCGATGTTTGCACCAAGTCCGCGCGAACCGGAATGTGAAAGCAGGGAAAGATATTTTCCGGGTAATACATTAAATTCATTCTGCGCATCGGTAATTTCCACGATACCGAATTCAACAAAATGGTTTCCTGATCCGGAAGTTCCTAATTGTTTCGCAGCTTTCAATTGTAATCCTTTCAACAAAGAAATTTCGCTGAACAATTTTCTATCGGTCACTTCATGCTCTTCATTCTTTTTGAATTCTTTCCCGGTTCCGAACAAAGTATTATCCTGCAAAATTTTATACAATCCTCTTCCATCATTTTCAACAAGCGCAGGCGGAAGATCAAAAATGCTCAGGCACATTCGGCAGCCGATATCAACGCCAACGCCATACGGAATAATTGCATTTTCAGTAGCGAGCACACCACCGATCGGCAAACCATATCCCTGGTGTGCATCGGGCATCAACGCACCGGCAACAGCAACCGGCAGACGAATCGCAATATCCATTTGATCGCGCGCACCTTGTTCGATCTGATCTTCACCGTAAATACTGTAAGCGCCTTTTTCTTCACGCAGCGGAATTTCAGGGCCAACAGGATTTTCTTTCGGCTTTTCAATAAGTGCATCTGCAATAGCAGAAAGATTATTGTCTTCAAGAAAGTCGGCAGGCGATGCAATAATTTTTGACATCAATTCGAACACTTCTTCTTTTGTGCTTTTTCGATAATGTTTTTCAATTACACGAATAGCGATGCCAAGTGCGCGACCTTGTTTGAAGCCAATAGTCTGAAGGTCGGAGCCGGTGATGTTTAATTTGTTCATGATAATGCAAGTTAATTTTTATTCTTCTGATTTATATTGTGAGAGATACAGGATTCGAACCTGTTGAGCCATGAGGCAATGGATTTACAGTCCATCCCAGCACTCCAACGCTGGCGCTCTCCCGTATTGAATGGGTAAAAAGCAAAAAGAGTATGGCGCTCTACCGCTGAGCTATTCGTTTTGCAACGAAGCAGGAATCGAACCTGCGACATCCCGATTAACAGTCGAAGTAACTCTTCTCTACGACACCATTCAAAATTTTATGACAAGGAAAAAAACGCGCAATGTTTTAATTAAGCTATCAACATGTTTCCTTGCTGAACCGGGATTGAACCGGCACCTTTCTGTCTTCCGACAAAACGCTCGACCGAAGTATCACGGCACTACGTCACTTACCAATTTTTTAAAACGGGCGATATGCTGTAAAAGTTTAGCGGGGATTCGAACCCCAACCTTTCGGTTTTCACCAGACGAAGTATCTTTTACAAACGGCACCGTTTGTTTTTTAAAAACAGGCGATAAGCTATAAGAGGGTTTCTTTAAATTTTCAGTTTGAAGTAGCTCTTATAAACGGCACTGTTTTTTGTCAATAAGTTTAAAACGAGCGAAAGGCTGCAAAAGGCTTTTTATTCTAATGCTCTACCAGCTGAACTATTACTTTTCAGTAAGCAGGATTCGAACCTGCGGCATTTAGATCCCATCGAAGTATCTCTTGCATACGGCACCGTTTTATTTTAATGTTTTTTATAAAACGTTTATATAATTCAATTGTGCCGCTGACAGGCATCGAACCTGTATGATTTTTGTCGTCAGATCCTAAGTCTGATGTGTCTGCCCATTCCACCACAGCGGCATAATTTCTTAATTGTATCGTGTTATTTTGAAAAAATTCCGGGAGCAAAAATCAAAGCTGGTAAAGGGGCCTGCATAGTGAGGATTTGCACCTCTTCCCTGTTTTTACACAGCGATCCTCCCCGTTTTATGGTTGCGAAGTAACCAGCTTCTACGGCATTCCGGAATTTTAAAAAACTATTTTTTCAAAGAACGAATTCACTAATTAATTTTTTTAACCCTTCCCCCGAACGCACTCTTCCGGGGGAAGGGGCCGCCGACTACAATTCAATTTGTTTGATCAATGCAATTGCATTTTCTCCATTCTCAGCAGTATGCAAAACATCAAACACTTTATCTGACCAACCCGCAATCAACGTCACATCATCTCGCTGAACATTAATCGGAACATTTCCATAACCGGCGAGATCGAACAAATACAACTTAGCACCTGGCGCAATTGATTTGTATTCTTTCCACAATTCCGAAAGATGTTCGCCGGTCTTTGTGCTGTTCCACAATTGTGCATCCGTGAAGAGCATTACTTTATCCATCACAGTTCCGCGATTGATCAAATCTTTGATCACAAGGAAACCGTTTGTAGCGTAACCAACTTCTCCTTCTCGTTTGTAATACGCATCTACGTTCGATAAAACACCACGGTT
>JBKJMR010000061.1:0-3075 GCA_046596275.1 Bacteroidia bacterium
GAGCTTCGCGCGGCTAACCAGGAGATCGAACATCAAAAACAATTGCTCGAACATCGAAATAATGAGATCATCGACAGCATTAAATATGCGCGGCGTATTCAGCAGGCGTTATTAAAAGATGAGGAGCATATTTCGCATCACCTGCCTCCGCATTTTATTTTATACAAGCCGAAAGATATTGTAAGCGGCGATTTTTACTGGGCGCTTGAAAAAGGATCGCACTTGTATGTTGCTGTTGCTGATTGTACGGGCCACGGTGTTCCGGGTGCATTTCTTACGATGCTCGGCACTTCATACATAAATGAAATTACGGGTCGTGATGATCTTCCTTCGCCTGCGCAGATTCTTGATGAGCTGAGAATAAAATTTGTAAAAGAGCTGGGTAGCGACGGAGAAACCAAAGATGGAATGGATATTTCCATGATCAGGATCAATTGGAAAACGAGGGGCGTTGTTTGGGCCGGCGCAAATAATCCGTTGTGGATAATCAGGAAGGGAGCTTCGGAAGTGGAAGAGATAAAAGCAAATAAACAAGCGATCGGGCTGATGCAGTCGCCTTCTTTATTCACTGATCATGAATTGCAATTGCAAGAGGGAGATGCTGTTTTTTTATTTACCGATGGTTATCCCGATCAGTTCGGTGGCGAGCGCGGAAAAAAATTCAAGTACAAACAATTGAAAGAAGTTTTGCTTCAGAATAGTCAGCTATCGCCTGATGAACAGAAAAAAATGCTTGAAAAAGTGTTTGCTGATTGGAAGGGTGAGCTGGAGCAGGTGGATGACGTCTGCGTTTTGGGAATGCGGTTATGATAGACTGTTTGCATTTTGGGGATGAAATTGTAAGGGTGTGCTGCTCTAATCAACTTTTTTTTGCGTGAAGGATGGAGGCATTGTCGGAGCTCTTTTTCTTTTTTTAAATTAGCCCTCAAAGGGTTTGGAACCCTTTGAGGGTTAATTTAAAAAAAGAAAAAAGCGACTGCCGAGAGCCTGACCTGTGAAGGTACATTTCTTCATGTTCCTTCTCAGGACACGCCCTGATTAAAAACAATTTTCCCAATGAAAAAGCCCCGTAACATTGCATGGCTCACTTTCCTTTACCGAAGACTCGCATTTGCTGGGCTGATTTTCCAACAACTTATTTTTTCGTGCTGAAATTTTTGTCGTTACCGAATTTTGATGCGTTTGTTTTGCTGGCCCAACACCAACCGCCCTTAAAATTCTGACGATGATACTCTGTCCCGAACAAACCGAGGAAGCCATCTTTCCAGAGATATTCTTCGCCGACCGGATAACCGAGATACGACGTTGCGCCGTTTCCGCTGGTGGCTACATAAGCTTTCCATATAAGTCCTTTGACATGGTAAAGCTTTGAGCTGTTGTTCTCCTTCATAATTCCCGATGCTGCACCGCTTTTAGTTTCCACATCCACAATCTGGCCGGAACCCCATGCGTGGGCATCTGATTGAGGGTAACCGATGGCAGGAGCGCCGCCCAATGCGGTGTACTTGGTCCAGAATTCATTCGGCACATAAAATACCTGCCCGGAATTTTTGTAGGATGGTTTCATAAATGCGCATTGTTTTCCATCGGCCTTTTTAAAGTCGACAATTTCACCATCGCCCCACGCGTGCGCCTCGGCCAGCGGATACCCAATAGCAGGTGCGCCACCGGCGGCGATAAATTTATTCCAGAACTCGTTCGGCACATAATGAATCTGCGCGGAATTTTTTGGTTTCATGAATGCGCATTGTTTTCCGTCCGCTTTTTTAAAATCGACGAGTTCGCCATCGCCCCACGCGTGAACGGTTGAAATAGGTGCTCCAAGCGTACTTATCTTTCCTTTATCAAGAAATTTCGTCCACCATGTGCGTGGCAAATACCATGCACTTGCATCGGTGGGAAGACGCATAATGGCACTCGCACCCGTGGCGCTATTAAAATCCATGATCTCTGCTTTTTGTCCACCCTCGTTCCACATGTGTATGTCAGAAATGTTGAAGCCAACTGTGGCTTGTCCACCTGCATCGACGTATGCTTTTTTAAATGCCTGGTTTTTGAAGAGGTTGCGGATATCGGAACGCATGCTTCCCCCTTGCCATAAAGCATTCGTGATCCCTGGTGTGCTTGTGAGCGGACTGCTAGGATCCTTTTTGTTTTTTTTCACCTGTGCGGTCATAAGGTCTTTGTAATAATCGAGATCGCCGGTAGCGACTGAGCCATATCCCAGCCCCCCGCCATCATCCGCGTCGCCATTCGAAATTGTGTCGGTCCAGCCCATCATTTTATAAAAATGGCAGACACCGTGAAGCCATTCATGAATGAAAACCTGTCCTTCGAATTCTTCCATATTGTAATTTGATGGAATAAATGCAAGGGCAGCTCCTTTCAAATGGCTTGGACTGTACTCACCCCATCCGTTAACCGACCAACCCTGACCTGTGAGTCCGGCAGCGGTAGCAGGAACAATTACGAAAACAGTATCGTATTGCCCCCATGAAAGTGAAAAACCGGGCACTGCGGCTTGCATTGCTTTTTCAAAATCGGCGGAATGAAGAAAGGGAGAGTCGAGCGCACCGTTTTTGATGAGACTGAGCTTTCTGAGCGTTTTTGGAGTGTCTTCGATCGTCAGGGCCATCGTAACATTCGAATTTAATTTCGTGAGATGGGCTGCAAATTTGTTGAGGCCTTTTTTTGCTTCATCTTTTTTGCTGGACTTTCCGGGAGAAGCGGCCGGAAGCGTGTCTTTAATGTTTTTGCCATTCAGGGTAACATCGATACTATCGAATATTACTGCAAGCGCCTTGAATTGTGTCATGATGGGTTATGTCTTTTTGGTTTAATTCAAATATATACCTTTATGATACAGGCATTAATTTATTTGATTTATTGTAACAAAAAGTTTAAAAAATACTACATATGCGTTATGCCTCACACAATAAGAAAGCGCTTGAGGCAATGCCATTAAGTTAAGCGCATTTTTGCCTGTCATCAATTCCGTGAAGGCGAGAACAGGTCGCACCTACGGCGCTTGTAAATTCAGTATGAAATAGCGCCGTAGGTGCGACCTGTTCTTTC
>JBKJMR010000235.1:0-6786 GCA_046596275.1 Bacteroidia bacterium
TGTTCCTTGCTCATTGTTTCCGCCGCGGCGGATTGGCATTGAGCATTTGCTCTAAAGGAAATCTCCCGGCTAAAAATGTTGAAAGGAAAATTCTCTTCACCGAAACAAACAATGCCAAAACAAATGCGCTGGCGGCGGATTCAATGATCAAGCTTAAGGCTGTGACTCAACTAATCTTCGAATTCAGCCAATCATTATAATTGATCACATCATTTGTTTTTGATGTTGCCGTACCTGTGATCTTAAGGATTTTCTTGCGGAGGTTTTTATCGCGGCGGATAGAGGTGCTGGTACACATGGAAGAAAGAATGCTGACCATATCGTTCTGGCGACGGCCATCTTTTGTACGGAACAGATCAGCAAATTCTTTTTTCACCTGCTCAAGACGGCGTTCAAGTGTATCAATATCCTGCAGCTCGTAACGGATGATGAGCTCCGCTACCGCAATCTTCATGCGCAGGATACGATCAAGCCCGGCAAAACCTGTTTCCATGGTCAGCTTCACTAAATTCCGGATGGCAAGCTTATAATTTCTATTATCGAAATTCAGCACGGTTAAATTCAGGAAAACAAAAACAAGGTAGAACGGAAGCTTTTTAATGACAACGTTATCCTTCGCTTCATTAAGAATTTCAATCGCCTTCTCTTTGTTCTTGTCCGAATAACCAATGACAAGAATATTGTAATAGAAAAACAAATATTTATCATGCAGCAATCCGCCGTATTCATTCATAGCCGTTTTTAACCTGGCGGCTGTTGCAAGCGATTGTTCAAATTTTTTGTTTTCAAATTGCGCATTGGCGAGATAGGTAAGCAGCTGCAGCTTTGTATCGTGTTTGTTGCGGCTGAATAATCCTTCGCGCGTAAACTCTTCAAATGTTTGCTCTAAATATTTTTCAAGCAAAACAAAATCGCGTTTTTGCAAAAGGATCCGGCTGAGCGACTGATAAATTTTGAAACGGAGCAAAATGCTGTTGCTGGCAGATTTTTGCTTCGAGAATTCATTCACACGTTTACGAAGCGTTTCAATAATGCGATAATCCTGTCCGGTAAAATTCTGCGTCGTTCTTACTTTATAAACCACTTCAGCCAATACATCATCGATCTCCTGGAGCTGATTCAGCTGCTCGCGGTTCAACCTTCTTTTTTTGATGTATTCTGTTGGATTTATTTCAAGCGTCTCCTGCGAAAAGCGAACATATTCTCCATATACAAGATCCATTAATTCGGGACTATCAGCAGCAATCGCTTTTTTCTCCGCACGCCCTAAATAATGAAAAGCAATTTGCGATTGCGATTTGGAAAGAAAAAAACGCGAAAGCAAAAGTTGGTGAACAACAGCATTAAAATCACTTTCATCAATATACTGGAGCGTAATGCTCTTTCCGATATCTTCAAGCAAGCGGTTCTTCAGGCGGTAAAGCGCATTCTTATCCCGTGGTCCGTATAATTTTTGTTGAATTTTTGTTTCGTCGTAATCTTCATTGTGCTGACGAATGTAATCGAAGAGCTCAATGTCTTTTCGTTCTTCTCCGGCATTGGTGCGGCCCATGAAAAGCTTTAAGTGACGAACCTCTTCTTTGTTCATCATTCCGATAATCTGCTGAAGGATTTTCATATGGTTTGAACGCGTAAGATTTATTCAAATCTAGGTGTTTTTTCCGATAAACCGAGCTATTTTTGTTTGGCAATCAATATGTGCACCATGAAATCAATGCTCAACCGCTTTATATCGCGCCTCACAAAGCAAGGCAATTGTGTTGGCAGAAATACCAGGATCGTGCTGGTAGTTTCAGTGCTTGCATTATCAGGGTTGCATTCGGGCAACACCTTATCAGCGCAACAAAGCTCAATCGGTTTTGACTCAATCGGTTTTATCGGGATGCCGGATACAGTTGCAACCGGCGAGCTATGGCAAATCGGCGCCTTCATAAGAAACTATTCTTCATTCGATTCTTTAACCAATGACTCTGTGCGCATCGTTGGTTATATCGATACATTAGCGGGGCCACCCTATGCACAATACACATCTCCCTGGGTAAACATAAGTTTATTGCCGAATGACACGATCTTTTACATTGTGCCGATTTTGTTTGATGCAACATCTGCAGGCGCCGCATTTCATATAGGAAATAACGTCATTGTAGTGTGGCCCGTTACAACCAACCCTGATTTTATCAGCAGCGATACAATTACGGTCAGTGTAATTGTGCTGGATGGAATAGGCACAGGTCCCGATATTGATATAGGAGAGATAAGATGTTACCCCGTGCCTGCAAGCGGACCGTTATATGTTACCAGCTCAAACCGGAATATGGTTATAAAAGAAATAACTATTCGCGACGCTTCAGGAAAGATCGTAGCGATTTCTGATAATCCCGTTGAAGGAATTATTACTGATGATTGGGCTACCGGGATTTATATGCTTGAAGTTACTTTCGAAAATGGTAAAAGAAGCAACTTCAAAATTGTAAAATAAAAAAACAGTACGATCGCAGAGATAGCTTTCCCTTATTTCTGAAATGAAAAAACGTCCCGAGGAATAAGGGACGTTTTTCATTTTATATAACCGCAGAACTTTATCTTCCCCGTTCTTTATTTTTCTTTTGTTCCTTCTCCATTTTTTTCTTTCCTGCTTCGGCCTGCGAATAGTAATAATTAAACTTTTCAGTATTGCCTTTCGAACGGTAATATTGAGCGAGATTATAAAGACGCTGAATATTATTCGGATTAATTTCTGCTGCACGTTCCATCGCTGCCGCCGATTGTGCAGTGTCTTTCAGCTGAAGATAAATGCTCGCCATGTTATTCCATGGAATTTCTGAATCCGGCTTTTTCCGTGCAGCTAACCGCAAAATGTTAAGCGCTTTTTCAGGATCTTTATCTTTCTGCATAATCATCCTGCTCAGCTGCTCGTAACCCGAAACATACGTTGAGTCAGCTTGAATGCAACGATTGAAAGAATAAATTGCAGAGTCGCTCATCGCAAGCTTGTCATAGGCCATTCCAACATTATACCATCCTTCCGCATAATCATCTTTGATTGAAATTCCTTTCAGAAAGTAAGAAAGCGCCATCCTGGTTTCACCGGTGAAAAAATAACCAGTGCCTAAATTGCTCCACGCTGTATGATAATAAGGAGCAAGTTCTGCCGCCTTTTGATAATAGCCACGCGCCTCTTTAAATCGCAGCATGGCAGAATCCTGTTTCACCTTATCTAAACGCACGCCGCCTCTTCCGTCACTTACGCGCGACTGAAAATTAAGCTCAAGCGCATTCTTAGAAATCAACGCACCATAAAGCATATTCGCTTTTACAGATTCCGTTAAATTTTCCATATCGCCGCCATACAACGTTTCTTTGCTTTCCCAATCCTCCGTTCTCCAAACTGTGCGGATTGAAAGTAATAATGCAATAGCCACAATCGCAAAACGGAATCTTTTAAAGTCTTCTGATCTCCATTTAAAATCCGCCACATTCACTTTCATCCAGCGTGCAATTAGTACAATAATGACAATCGCAAAACCGAGTGAAGCAGCATACGTGTAGCGCTCTGCCATAATTCCCGGTGCGCGTTGTAATAAGTTAGAATAAGCGCCGATGTTTATGAGGTAGAATAATAATCCGAATCCAAGGACGCTTTTTTTCCTCAGCTCCATCAACGCCCAAATACCAAGAGCGAGATGAATGACAAGCGAGGCAATGGCAAGCGGATTGCTCCACGTAACATCAGGCACATAATAAGAACCGTAATAATAAACGAGTGGATAGGGAATGAAGTGCAACAATAAATAACGGCCCATTACATAAAAGGAAGTTGCAGTAAGCTGTCCGAATCCGGGATGGCCGGCGAGTGGATTTTCAAACGGCAGGTAACTTCTTGCTTCCGCTTCGAGATTGTGCTTCTGGAAAAACGAAGTGATCATCGTAGTAATAAGGAGTGGCGCGATGTATAATAAGATCTTCCAGATTTTTGTATCCGTGAAAAACCAAAGAGCAAGCGGAATCAAAACATAAAAAGGAACAGCCGTATGTTTCGAAAGCATTCCTGCCCAGAAGAGAAGCGGGTATACAATCAGCCAGTAGATTTTTTTTGTTTCGAGGTGTTTCCAGATGGCGTGAATAGTAAGCAGCATAAAAAGTATAGCAAGCAATTCATCGCGACACTTGATGTTGTCGACCACCTCGGTATGTAAAGGATGAACAAGAAAAATCAGGCAGATGAAAAAGCTGAACCAATCACCTTGTGTAACGAACCATTTTCTCAGGATAGAAAAAATAAGCACGATGGTCAGCGCATATAAAAGCACATTAAAAAAGTGGCTTACCTGTGGATCTTCACCAAAGATTTGGGTTTCCAGGGCGAATGTTACCAGCACAACCGGCCTGTAGGAATAGGTTGTGCCGTCATTATTGCGAAATGTGTGGCTTTTGAAAATTTCGGGAATGCCTTTTAAGCCCTTTTGCGTTAATTGATTTCCTCCCGCGGTGTAAAATTCATCATCTAATGCATAATCATTACCGATTCCGTTGGCGAAAACAATAAAAGCAATTACAAACAGGCCGATCGCGAAGGAGTTTCGCTTAAAAAAGCCCTGGTTAGCCGGCTTTTTCGACTTTGCGGCCGGTTTCGCTTCCGGCTTCGCTGCGGATTTAGGTTTTTGAGCCATAATATTTTGCGATTCGAAAGTACGAAGACTTAGGACTTGTTCAAATGAGTGAAAATGATTATTTTTGGTCGGCTCAAACACCGCTTCTACATGAAAAAAACTTTACTCAACAATTTATTCCTGCTACTATTTGTATTTGGCGGGTCAATTCAGGCGTTTTCACAATGCGCTAACGATAACGTCCTCGTAGCGGGAAACCTTACTCCTCCGGGCGTAACACTCTCTACAACGCAAAGCTATGGCGCTGGCCAATACATGCTGGCGAACGTAATTGCAGGTGCAAATTATACCATTTCACTCTGTAGCAACTCTTCATTCGACACCCAGGTTACAGTCTATAATGATTTAACAGGAGCATTTATCGTTTATAACGATGACTTCTGTAGTGTTCGTTCACAGGTAAGCTTCACACCTACTTTTTGTGGAGATGTTCGAGTGCTGCTCGATCAGTATTTCTGTAATAACTCCGGCTTTACAAGTGTCGATGTAGTTATGACAATGAATACCGCAGGAGCAGGAATTCCTTCACTTACTTCGGCTCCTGATCAGCAAACATGCAGTGGCGGTAACGTTGTAATCGGTCTTTCCAACAACGGAACAGGTGGCGTTCCTCCTTATGTATTCGGATGGAATCCTATTGTGAATCTTACCACACCGACTCAATCACAAACAGGTGTTACAAACGTTACAGCAACACAGAATTATGATCTTACACTGACAGATCAGAATGGCTGTATGGCTTATGATACAGTTCTTGTTACTGTACTTCCTGCGCCGACTGTTTTCCTTGGAAATGATACTACGATTTGCGGAGGTCCGATTCTTCTTGATGCAGATAACGTAGGAAGCAGTTACTTATGGAGTACAGGTTCCGGCTCACAAACACTTTCAGTTAATTCTACCGGCGCTTATTCTGTAACCGTCCAGGATCCTAACGGTTGTATCGGTGGTGATGCGATCAATATCGTAGTTAATCCGAATCCAACAGTATCACTTGGTGCAGATACTTCTTCCTGCTCTCCATCAGTAACACTTGATGCAGGTTCCGGTTTTGCAGGTTATGCATGGACAACAGGCGACAATACACAAACCACTAACGTTTCCGGAACAGGTCCGGTAGCAGTTACTGTTACAGACAGCAACGGATGTACTGCAACAGATACAGCGCTTGTAACATTGAGCCCTGCACCGGTTGTAAATCTTGGTCCAGACAGCGTACAGTGCGGCGGATCAATTTTACTTGATGCACAAAACCCGGGATCACTTTATTTCTGGTCCAACAGCACAAGCAACCAGACAACCAACGCAACATCAAGTGGTGTTTATGCAGTACAGGTTATTACTCCACAAGGATGTTCAAACTCTGACAGCGTAAACATTACCATCAACCCGGAGCCCGTTGTTAACCTCGGACCGGACACTGCGATTTGCGGAAGCTCAATCATGCTTGATGCAGGAAATCCCGGTTCAAACTACATGTGGAGCACAGGAGCGCCAACACGAACAGTTATTGTCGGAGGCGGAACACATTATGTTGATGTAACAAATTCATTTGGATGTGCTGGCTCAGATACAATTACTGTAACAACCAACGCAACACCAACGGTCAATGCAGGCCCTGATGTAACGATTTGTACAGGAACAAATACAACGCTTACTGCTACCGGTGGTTTGACATATGTATGGAGCGATGGAAATCAGTCATCGAGCACCACTGTAAGTCCGACAACGAGCACTGTTTATTACGTAACAGGTTATGATGCGAATGGTTGTTCGGCGTCTTCAACTGTTTCTGTAATTGTAATTCCATTATCAAGCTCACTATTTACAAGCAGCGTATCAGGTGCAACAGCGGTATTTACAAACAGCTCTACCAACGCAGTGAGCTACAGCTGGAACTTCGGTGATTCAAGTCCCGGAAGCACTTCTGCAAATCCGAGCCATACCTATACAAGCAATGGAACATATACAGTAACATTGATTGCAACAGGTCCATGCGGAACAACTACTTCAACAGCAACAGTTGTTATTACACAAGTTGGTTTGCAGGATAATGATCTTTCAAACACACTCAGCCTGTATCCGAATCCGAACGATGGAAACTTTACATTATCGT
>JBKJMR010000400.1:0-2769 GCA_046596275.1 Bacteroidia bacterium
GTAGGAAAAAAATGAAATCAGGAAGAAGAAAATAAGCCTTTTCATAATCAGGATCAGGTGTTCTTCAAAGATAAGAATCAAAACTTCAAATCTCATCACAATTGTAACAAACACAGCAAAAAAAACTGTCTTTTCTACTTATCTTTGTCGGCGCTTAAAATCAAATGCCGGTTGAACCAACTCCCCCATTCCATTACGCTTTAACGGATACTATTTATTCAAATACAATGGCTACAGATAATTTCACACGAAGACACATCGGCCCCTCTGAAAACGATGTGCAGGAAATGCTTAAAGCAACAGGTGTTACCACAATTGATGAATTGATCGACCAGGTTATACCATCTACTATACGCCTTAAAAAACCACTTGATTTACCGGCAGGTCTCAGCGAGTTTGATTACCTGCGTGAGCTGGAAAAAATCGGTGCAAAAAATAAAGTGTTCCGTTCCTGCATCGGGCTCGGTTATTACGGTACAATTATTCCGCCGGTGATCCAGCGAAACGTGCTTGAAAATCCGGGTTGGTACACTGCGTACACTCCTTACCAGGCTGAAATTGCACAAGGCCGTTTGGAAGCATTGCTGAATTTCCAGACCATGGTGATGGATCTTACGGCAATGCCGATTGCAAATGCTTCCCTTCTCGATGAAGCAACTGCTGCTGCCGAAGCGATGTTCATGATCTACGGAAATCGCAGCCGTGATGCAGTAAAACGCAATACAAATAAATTTTTCGTTTCTGAAACCTGCTTCCCGCAAAATATTGATCTGCTCATTACACGTTCTGCTCCGTTAGGAATTGAGCTTGTGATCGGCAATGCAGAATCATTCACATTTACAGATGAATTTTTCGGCGCGTTAATTCAATATCCCGATATCAACGGAGAGATTCGCGAGTATAAAAAATTCACTGATGCAGCGCATGCTGTTGGTGCCGGTGTAGCAGTTGCAACTGATCTGCTTGCATTGACAATGATCACTCCTCCCGGAGAATGGGGCGCTGATGTTGTTGTCGGAAATTCACAGCGTTTTGGTGTGCCGATGGGTTACGGCGGACCACACGCAGCATTCTTTGCAGTACGTGAAGATTTTAAACGTTTGCTTCCGGGCCGTATCATCGGCGTTTCGGTTGACAGCAATGGAAAAAATGCGTTGCGCATGGCGTTGCAAACCCGCGAGCAACATATTAAACGCGATAAAGCAACTTCAAATATTTGCACCGCGCAGGCATTGCTCGCTATTATGGCAAGCATGTATGCAGTGTATCACGGACCAAAAGGCATACTTGCCATTGCTCAGGAAGTGCATGAAAATACTTGTGTGCTTGTAAGCGCATTGGAAAAAGCCGGGTTGAAAAAGATTAATTCTACTTATTTCGATACGGTTTCTTTTGAATTACCCGCAGGAACATCAACTGAAAATATCCGCGAAAAAGCAGAAAGCAAAGAAGTGAATTTCCGTTATGGAAAAAACACCATTCACATCAGTCTTGATCAAAGTCACCAGGCAAATGATCTTGCTGATATTCTTTCTGTATTCGATGCAAAAGCAGTAAAAGCTGCTGCATCACCGATCGAAGGAAACATTAAACGTGAATCAGATTTTCTCACGCATCCTGTTTTTAATTCGTATCATTCCGAAACAGAGATGATGCGCTATATCAAGCGTCTCGAAAATAAAGATCTTTCACTGGTGCATTCGATGATCTCTCTCGGAAGCTGCACAATGAAATTAAATGCCGCAGCAGAATTAATGCCGATCACCTGGCCTTCATTTGCAAATATTCATCCGTTCGTTCCCCTAAACCAGGCGGAAGGTTATCGCATCGTTATTGACGAATTAAACAGATCCTTGAGCGAGGTAACCGGCTTTGCTTCCATGTCTTTTCAACCAAACTCCGGGGCGCAGGGTGAATACGCAGGATTGATGGTGATTCGCGCTTACCATATGAGTCGTGGCGATCATCACCGTAATGTTGCGTTGATTCCTTCTTCTGCTCACGGAACAAATCCTGCTTCGGCAGCAATGGCGGGAATGACCATCATCATTGTAAAATGTGATGAAAAAGGAAATATTGATGTAAATGATCTGCGCACAAAAGCAGAAGCAAATAAAGAAAAGCTTTCGTGTTTGATGGTAACTTATCCGTCAACACACGGCGTTTACGAGGAATCCATTATTGAAATCACTTCTATCATTCACGCGAATGGCGGACAGGTTTATATGGATGGTGCGAATATGAATGCGCAGGTTGGATTAACAAGCCCGGGAAATATCGGCGCCGATGTTTGTCATTTGAATCTGCATAAAACATTTGCAATTCCACATGGTGGTGGCGGACCAGGTGTTGGGCCAATTGGTGTTGCAAAACATCTTGTTCCATTTCTTCCGTCGCACCCGGTTATAAAAACAGGAGGAGAAAAAGGAATTCATGCAATTTCTGCAGCGCCATTCGGAAGCTCGCTTATTCTTCTTATTTCTTATGGATATGTGAAAATGCTTGGAGGAAACGGCATGACGGAATCAACGAAAATGGCGATCCTGAATGCGAACTATATTAAAGAGCGATTGAAAGGAAATTTCGAAACGCTTTACACGAATATCAATGGAAGAGTAGCGCACGAAATGATTTTGCAGTGTGCCGATTTCAAACGCACTGCGAAAGTGGAGGTGGCTGATATTGCCAAACGTTTAATGGATTATAATTTACATGCGCGGACTGTTTGGTTTCCTGTTCACGATACCTTAATGGTAGAGCCAACAGAAA
>JBKJMR010000547.1:0-4039 GCA_046596275.1 Bacteroidia bacterium
TTACCTGTAGAATAACCTGATGCCAACACCGCCTGCAACGCCATTGGCTGTCGGATAAAATGACGGACGAATGTTTAATGAAAGATCATCGCTAACACTAAACGTTGACAAATGTGCGTCGACAGCGGCATCAATAATCTGTAATGTATACACAGCTGCAAACCCAATAATACAAATATCACGGTAGCGCTGGTAATAATTTTTCAACGTCACCAGGTCATTATCGGAGTAACGCGGAAACAAATCTATTGTGGTAGAATCTCCGTCGTAACGTGTGCGTAATGCATCGCGGTAATCTTTTACGAAACGCTGGTTCCAGAAAAATCCATATCCGAGCGCACCAAAACCGGCGTAGATGATCGGAATTTTAATCATCGAATACCTGACGCCTAATTTGTAATGATTGTAAGCTTGTCCGAGTCCAGGCAAACATGCGCTCATGATCGCGGCTCTTTTCGGAGGCTGCATTGGCGGACGCACCGTATCTTTTTTTGAAGTGTCTTTCAACGCAGCAAAACGCGCATTCGTATAATCAGAATGCATTCCGAATGACGATTGGGCCTTTACACTCGCAGGCAGGATAATGCACGCAAATGTAAAAAGGGAAAAAGTAAAATTGCGCAAGTTCAATAAGACGTTCATGCGCGATGAAATTACTTTATCCGGTTGGAATGACAAATTTATTCGCTGCAAAAAAGGTTAATCAGCGATGAGAATAATTCGCTTAGATATCCAGCGCATCAATAAGCTTATCAAGCTCATCTTCGTTTGTGAAAGGAATAATAAGCTTGCCTTCGCCTTGCGTATTGCTTTTGAGCTCGATCTTTGCGCCGTATTGTTTTGAAAGACTTTTGATCTTGTCTTTGTATTTTTCGTCAAGATCGCCGGTCAGATTTTTATGCTTCAACCGCGGCTCGATCTTTTTCTTGTCGCGTGTCAGCTCTTCCACATCACGAACGGAAAGATCGTTTTCCATGATCTGGTGATAAATATCCACCATATCATCCGCCTTCTCCACATTGATCAACGCACGTGCATGACCCATGCTGATCTTTTTTTCACGGATTCCTAATTGCACTTCAGCAGGAAGCTTCAATAAACGGAGGTAATTGGTAACAGTCGAACGCTGCTTTGAAACTTTTTCGCTGAGCTGCTCTTGTGTCAGGCTGCATTCGTCGATCAACCGTTTATAGCTGATCGCGATTTCAATGGCATCAAGATTTTCGCGCTGGATATTTTCCACCAATGCCATTTCAAGCATCGCCTGGTCATTCGCTACACGCACATAAGCAGGAACGTGTTCGAGTCCTGCAAGCTGCGAAGCGCGGAATCTTCTTTCACCCGAGATCAGCTGAAAACGATCATAGCCCATTTTGCGGACTGTCACCGGCTGAATGATGCCGTGAATTTTAATCGATTCTGCTAATTCATTCAGCGCCTGCTCTTCGAAATGTGAACGTGGCTGAAATGGATTCGCTTCAATCTGGTCTAAAGGGAGATTGGTAACCGCACCAACTACTGCGCCGATTTCATTGTTAGCGCGATTGTTTGTGGTAATATCAGTGGAGGCACTTTCTAATAAAGCGCTGAGTCCTTTTCCTAATGCGTTGCGTTTGATGCTCATAGTAATTGATTCAAAATTCAACATTCAAAATTCAAGATTCGTTATTTAAATCTTGAATTTTGAATATTGAATTAATTAATTCTGTGTGATGTTTATGATCTTTTCTTCGTCGCTTAATCGCGTCATGTTATTTTTTTGCAGCACTTCTCTTGCTAAGTTGAGATAGTTGATCGCGCCTTTGCTGGTTGCGTCGTGCATGATGATCGTTTCGCCGAAGCTTGGTGCTTCTCCCAATTTTGTATTGCGCTGGATGATGGTATCAAAGACCATTGATTGAAAATGTGTTTTTACTTCTTCCACCACCTGGTTACTTAATCGCAAACGAATATCATACATCGTCAGTAAAATTCCTTCGATGGCGAGATCAGGATTAAGACGTGTCTGAACGATTTTAATGGTGTTCAACAATTTCCCTAATCCTTCCAACGCAAAATATTCGCATTGTACCGGAATGATAACTGAATCGGCTGCAGAGAGCGCGTTCAATGTTACGAGTCCGAGCGAAGGTGAACAATCGAGGATAATAAAATCGTAATCGTCTTTCACTTTCGCGAGGCAATGACGCATCATTTTTTCGCGGTTGGGAAGATTGATCATTTCAATTTCAGCTCCTACGAGATCGATGTGTGCGGGAAGAAGATCAAGATTCGGCGTAGTAGTTTGCAGCACGATGTCTTTCGGGTCTTTTCCATCGATGATGCATTCGTAAATGCTGGTCTTAATATTTTTCGGATCAAAACCAACACCAGAAGTGGAGTTCGCCTGCGGATCAGCATCGACAAGAAGTGTGCGATATTCGAGCACGGCAAAACTTGCGGCAAGATTTATCGCTGTGGTGGTTTTTCCGACGCCGCCTTTTTGGTTAGCTACTGCAATGATTTTTCCCATAACTTTTTTAAATTCCAAAATTTAAATTCCAAAAACCAAAAAGGTTGATCATTGAAATTTGCATCCTGTTTTTTATTTTTCCGTTTCATTCCCAATCAAAATTCTCCTGGGAGTTGGATTTTATTTTTTGTTATTTCTTTTCGCTGTTATTTTTGAATTTCTGTTGTTTCACCGATTTGCATCAGCCTCAATTGTTTTCCCGCGCGTGCAAATTTCCGAACCGCTTCTTCCTGGTTAATTTTAATATAACCGAACGTGTCATAATGCATTCCGATGATCTTATCGCATTTGATAAAATCAGAAGCAAGAATTGCATTATCAACGCCCATCGTGAAATTATCGCCGATCGGTAAAAATGCGAAATCAACCTGCCTGTAATCGCCGATCAATTTCATATCGTACGTCAAGGCAGTATCACCTGCGAAATAGAAATTTTCTTCATCGGTTTCAATGATAAATCCCATCGGTGTTCCGCCATTAGATCCATCAGGCATCGTGCTGGAATGAACGGCAACAACACATTTCACTTTCCCGAATTCAAAGATCCATTTACCACCAATATTCATCGGGTGGGTTTTTTCCACGCCTTGTTTGGCAAGCCATTCTGTTACTTCATAAGCGCCGATGACAACAGCCCCTGTTCGTTTTGCAATGGCCACGGTATCAGCAATATGATCGTTATGACCATGAGATTGCAGAATATAATCAGCCGGAATCGTATTAATATCAATATGTGCCGCAAGCGGGTTTCCTGAAATAAAAGGGTCAAACAACAGGTGCTTGCCTTTGATTTCCACACCAAAACAGGAATGCCCGTACCAGGTAATTTTCATATTCTTTTGATCATTTTACCGTCAATGCCTTAGGGTTGAACAATTTGTCCTTCCGGTAAAATCCGTTACTTAGCAGCCGAAAAGCGCCGCATGGAATTTCGTCCGAAGGTAACGAATTGGAGACCGTAAGCAGGGCACTGAAAGAGGGAAATTTTGAACAAAAAGCGTTTAATTCATTTGAACATATGATCACAATTATTTCCGGAACCAACCGAAAATTCAGCAAAACACTCATCGTCGCAAAAGCTTACCAGGAGATTTTAACCGGACTCGGCGTGGAGTCGCAAGTCTTTTCCATGGAGCAATTGCCGGCCACCATTTCCCAGACCTATTTATCTGATCCTAAGGATGCTGAATTTGATCAGTTAATTGAGAAATATATCCGTTCGACCGATAAAATCATCGTCCTCATTCCCGAATACCAGGCTACTTTTCCGGGAATTTTCAAGCTATTCCTGGATGGAATTCCGCCTAAAGATGTGGCGGGAAAGAAAATTGCACTTGTCGGAATTTCTTCGGGTCGTGGAGGAAATCTCCGGGGATTGGATCATCTTACCAGCGCGCTGCATTACCTCGACATGCACGTTTATCCGAATAAGCTGCCGATTTCGCGGGTTCGTGAATTGATGGATGCGGAGTATAAATTGTCGGATGAAGATACGCTGGAGTCGCTGAAAAGGCAGGCGGAAGGATT
>JBKJMR010000410.1:0-8401 GCA_046596275.1 Bacteroidia bacterium
CATACACCTTGATCGCAACCTGTGCACGCACGCCGGATAACAAATGATCAAGCCGGTGAGAAATGGGCTGGCCGATATTTACAGATACACCATTAAGAACAGAAAGCTTTTCCCGAATATCAGCAAGCACTTCTTCGCGGTTACGCCCGGTATCTTTTTTAAGTTCAACTTCTATTTCAGAATTGCTTACCGGCTCAACGTGTTCATCCAGCTCCGCGCGTCCTGTCCGGCGACTTACATATTGAACTTCCGGAACTTTTAAAAGCAATACTTCCGCCATTGTTCCGATACGATTACTTTCTTCGAGCGATGTTCCTGCAGGAGCAGATAGATTTACTGTGAATGATCCTTCATTGAACGCCGGTAAAAATTCAGTTCCGAAAAAAGGAACAATAAATATCGAAATGACAATAAGAAAACCTGCAAACCCGATGATGAACTTTGGGCGTGCAAGTCCCCAGTGAAGTAATTTAGTATCCTGCCGTTTTAAAAATCTTACCATAGCACTTTCGCGTTCTTCCTTATTTTTCATTTTACCAAGGAGGTAGCTACAAAGTGCCGGCGTAACGGTAAGCGAAACAATAAGCGATGCAACGATAGAAGTGATGTAAGCAATTCCAAGCGGAATAAAAATCCGCCCTTCAATTCCCTGCATGTAAAACAAGGGGATGAATACAAGCACAACAATGATCGTTGCATACACGATAGAATTTCTTACTTCGCTGCTTGCTTCATAGATGACACGCATAGTTGGTTTCGGAGCTTCGCTTAAACGATTCTCCCTAAGCCTGCGAAAAACATTTTCAACATCCACAATCGCATCATCCACCAATTCACCAATGGCAATTGCAAGTCCGCCAAGAGTTAGTGTATTGATTGAAATGCCGAACATCTTGAAGACAATCGCTGTAATTACCAGTGAAAGCGGAATTGCGGTAAGCGTAATAATTGTTGTGCGAAAATTGAGAAGGAAAAGAAAAAGAATAATTACAATAAGAATAAATCCATCGCGCAAGGCATGCTCCACATTTGTAAGCGAATTAACAATGAAATGTTTTTGCTGAAAGATGTTTGGATTGAGCTTTACATCTTTGGGAAGCGAGAGCTGTAATTCAGCCAATGCTTTTTCAACTTCTTCAGTCAGCTCAACCGTATTTGCACCCGGCTGTTTTTCGACCGTAAGAATAACTGCAGGCTTCCCGTTAATGCTTGCATCACCACGTTTAACAGCTGCGCCATATTTTACTTCTGCAACCTGCGAAAGTAAAACAGGTAATCCTTCCTGGTTCTTTACAACTGTATTCTGGATATCTTCCAGCGTTTCGGCTCTGCCAATGGTCCGGATCAATACTTCGGAACCGTAACGATCGAAAAATCCTCCTGTACTATTTTGATTCGTTAATCGAAGTGCTTCATCTACATCGTCAATGGTCAGGTTGAATTGTTTCAGCTTTGCAGAAGAGATCAGCACTTGATATTGCATTCGTTCACCGCCAATGGAAATAACCTGTGAAATGCCTTTGATGCTCATTAACCTCCGGCGAATAGTAAAATCTGCCAGCGTGCGTAATGTTTTTGCATCAGTAGTATCGGATGAAATTCCAACAAGCATGATTTGTCCCATCACCGAACTGATCGGTCCCATCACCGGAGTAATTCCATCAGGAAGCTCAACAGCCTGCAGCTTTTCTGCAACAAGCTGTCGTGCAAGATAAATGTCCGTGTTCCAGTCAAACTCCACGAACACCATTCCGATTCCGATGGAAGAGCTGCTGCGCACCGATTCTATTCCTGTTGATCCGTTCAATGCAGTTTCTACCGGCAATACGACCTGCGATTCAACTTCTTCAGGCGCCATTCCATTAGCTTCCAAAAAAACGGTTACGCGCGGCCTGTTAAGATCGGGCAACACATCTACAGGTAAATTCACAAGTGTAAAAACACCGTATACCAGTAGAAGTGCTGCCAGCGAAACAACAAAAAGCCTGTTCTGAAGTGAAAAACGGATGAGCCTGTTAAGCATGATCTTATTTAAAATTATTTAGTGCTGATGCGAATGATCGTGATCGTGACCATCACCATGATCATGTCCATGACCATCATTCTCGTGCCCTTTTACATCGCCTGCTTTTCCTTCTTTTACTTCAAGCACAAAATCAATCGTGTGTACTTTTCCGTTTGTTTGAAATTGGAACCAGCCTTTGTACATGCCCGGCTTTTCAAACGTCGTATGTAAATCAAATTTTCCATTTGTTACTTCCGGGTGTACATGCAAATATTCTTTGTTGTCGAGACCGATAACAACAACATGCGCTTTTGCTCCTAAATAATTTTCCAATTCATTCGCCGGAATTTCTTTACCGTCTTTTTTCAGGATCGCTCCTAAGTGCATTTGATTGTTTGTTACGAATGCACTTTCATTTGTAATTGTCAAATCGTAACCATCTGCTTTTCCGGAAAGGCGCTGACCACTGAGCGGAATAGTTGCTTTTTCATCACCACTCACATTAAGGGTCACTTTTTCAAGCTGGTGATTTCCGCCTGTCGGAACATAATCCGCGAACAAGGTGTATTCACCGGCTGCAGGAAATTTTTCTGAAACTGTATAGCTTCCGTCAGATTGGTATTCCGGATGAATGTGATCGAACCAGGAAAGATCTTTGTTTACAATGATGAGATGGATTTTCTTTTCATGCTCTACATCAAGCGGAACCTGATCGTTTTCTTTTCCTTTTATTTTCGGAGTAAAAGAAAGCTGCACCATATCTCCTGCTTTTGGTTGTGCGGGAGTTCCTGTGAATTGCATGATGTATGTATTTGCATTTGCAGCGTTGTCATTATGCTCCAGCTTCATTCCACATTTCGGACAAGCTGATCCTTCAGCGCCTGTTACTTCAGGATGCATCGGGCAAGCATAGGTATGTTCATGTCCTGCTTCACCATGCTGTGCAGAATCATCGTTATCTTTTTGAGTTTCATTTCCACCGCAGGAGGGTAAAAAAGCTGCAGCTGTGCACAGTGTTGTAATTCCTGCAAATTTTTGAAATAGGTTCATTGTTTTAAAGTATTTATTGGTTTAGATAAATCATTTTGGCCTGGTAAGTAGCATTTACTATAACACGTTCACCTTCTTCAGTGCCTTTTAATATTGAAGTGAAATTTCCATTGTCGTTACCGGGTTGAATATAGCTTACACTGTATTGTTCAGCAGCATCTTTGATAAATACAACCGGCCGTCCGTTGATCTCACTTATTGCGCTGTTGGGAACGGTAATTTTCCGGCTTGCTTCTTTGGCATATACATGCACATTCACAAATTCACCGATCTTAAATTCACCACCCGGATTATCCATTTCAAAAAACACACGTTGTGATTGATTGGTCGGATTGATGGATTGCGCCATTGAAAGAAGCTGCACTTCACTGGTCTGGTGATCTTCATCCGTGCATTCAACAGTAAATCTTCCACCACCGGAAATTTTCGCAACGTCTTTGTCAAATACCTGCGCTTCGATATACACTTTTGAAAGATTGGTCACGGTGAAAATTGTTTCACCGGCAGTAATTGTTGTGCCAATGCTTAAAGTGAAATTTTCTACCACACCATTAATAGGGGAGCGGAGATAAACCAACCGGGAAGGATCTGTTGTTCCTCCTGACAACCCTTCAAACAACTTTTTATTTTCTCCTGCTTTTTTTAAACGTGCTTCTGCTTCGTCAATATCTTGTTTCGCAGCAATATCTTTCAGCGATTGTAAACGATCATATTCTTTTTTAGCCGCTTCGTATTCTGCATTCACATTATTTCGCTCTGATGCAAAATTCACCAGTGAGGCTGCATCAATTGTCGGTTCGAATATGGCTAAGAGCTGACCTTTCGTTACACGCTGACCAACATTTACATTGAGCGAATAAATTTTTCCGCTTTGTGAAGGTTGTACAAGCGCTTGTCCGTTTGAAGCAGGAATAACAGTGCCGTATAATGAAACACTTTCTGTAAACTCACCTGTTTCCATTTTACGCGTGTACATATCGAAAAGGAATTGCGTTTCTTTCGGAATGTAAATCGTGTTGGAAAGATTAGTTGATTTGCCACCTTCTTCATCGCCATGTGCTGATAGTTTTTGCGGACCAAATGGAAAAAGCCCCGGCAGAAACGAAAACAGGAGAACAAATGTTTTGGTTTTTCTTCCTGCTTTCATAAGTAAAAACATCAGGAGCAATCCACCACCTAATCCTATTCCGAACAAAAGCCATTTGTTATCTGTCCAGCTTTTTTCTTCTTCTTCCTCGTGCGCCAATTCTTTCCCAACATCTATACCGGCAACCGCTACCAAATCAGCACCAAGCGGTGAATCGATTTTTACATTGATGCGATAATTTTTTTTAGCAGGAAATAATGCAGTCACAGAATAAATGCCGGCCTCTTCACGGTGAATGTCAAATTTCAGATTCGCATCATCAGGTGAAGTAAGCACAAGCGTTGCGCTATCTGCTGCTTGATTCGTTCTGAAATCGCTGAGGAAAATTTTAAATGTTCCTTGTTCGCCGGGATGAATAGGAGCATAACGCAGCAGCACTTCATATTTATCGGAAGATGATTCAACAGAAAAATAATTCTGTGTTTGTGACAAAGCTGCTTTGGCAGGAGCATGATCGTCACCACCGTGCGCCGAGAGCAACGTGGGAAGAAATGCAAAAAGAAGGCAGATTAATTTTCTCATAGCTTGCCGGATAAATAATTCAACTGGATTACTGACATGTTGTAGCTTCTTATTGCTTCGATATGTTTCAGACGAATTGCATACGCATCATTAAGCGTGCGTAAGTAGGTTGCATAATCTGTTTCACCGCCTTTGAAAAACCGGCTTGCAGCATCTTCGATTCCTTGTGCTTGCTTTAACCCGGTTTCTTCATAATAAAGAAGCGCTGCTGTAGATTTTGTTTGTTCTGCGCGCGCATTAATCAGCTGGGAGGACATTTGCTGAACCTGTGCTGCATTTTGTTGTTCTGCAATTCGTATGCCGGTGCGCGCAGATTGAATGCGTCCATTGTATTGCCAAAACCAAAGCGGCACAGTAATTCCCATTCGGAAACGATACGTTAATGGTGTGCTCATCGGTCCTTGATTTAAGTAACCGAACATAAATCCAGGCATAAACCGATTTCTTTCAACTTGCAACAATCTCCGGTTTACAAGCAGTTGCTGATTAAAATAACCGATGTATGGATTGGCTGATAAGCTAAAATCTATTTTTTCACGAATGAAAGAAGCAGCAAGCGAATCAACACGATAGGGCGGTGCAATTCCTGTAAAGAGCGAAAGCTGTTCCTGTAAAGCTGCATATTCAGTTTTCACCTGTTCGTATTGCAGGTGCGCCTGGCCATATTGCGATTCAGTAGAAATTTTCTGAAGGAAGTCAATTGTTCCTGCGGTAAATTGTCGTGCGGCTGCAAGACTAATAGCATTGTATAAACTATCCTGTTTTTTCAGCACTGCTAATTCCGCCTGGCGATATTGAAGATCGAGATACAAACGGGAAATTTCACGCTTCACATCCGTCTCTGAAATTGTTTTACCAATAGCAGCAAGCTTTGTTTGTTCTTCCTGGTATTGATGCTGACGGATATATGTTCCCGGAAAATCAAACGATTGCTGCACGCCGATCGTATAAAAATCTCCTGTCGGACTTTCAGCAAGCACTTCCGGATTGTCGAGATTCACGCTGCTTTTCTGTAGTTGCCTGCTTTGTAAAGTTTGCAATGCTGCTACTTGTATCTGCGGACTTCGTTTCAGGGAGGAATCAATAGCCTGCTTCAGTGAAATAGTTTGTTGCGCATCCATTGAAAGTGAAAAGAAAACGCAACAAAGCATTAGTCCTTTCAATTTATTTCCTTTAAAACGTTTTCGCTGTTCCATGATTATTTGCAGCATTGATTATACTTTTATTAATTGTCTAATGCAGGTGAAGCAGCATTAGCGCCGACATTCCTACCATCAGCAGATCTTCTATGATAGTTACGGTGCTCATTGGTAAATTAAATACCGCACCAAGGCAAGCACAGCGAATTTGCTTTTTATCGACCACACTTTTTATTACCCCGATGCTGCTGAATCCCATCACAACAATCGTGGCAATATTTGTTGCGACCGGTTGAAAGCCTGTCAGGAAAAGAATTCCAAGAGTTAATTCAATGAACGGATATACATAACCGTATGCTTTTACTCTTTTAGCAAGCAAATCATACATGGAATAACTCTCGGCAAATCCTTTAAGGTCGAGTAATTTGAAAAACGAAAACACAAGAAAAAATCCGGCCATGAAATAATTCATCCATAACATTAAGTTATGCCCGTTCCCTGAACTGCTGAGATGAGAAATAACAGTTATAAATGCAAAAATTAAAAGAAGCGGCTTGTAGGTCTGAAACCATGATTTTGTTCCATCCTGCGCCATTTGGTGATGGCTCGCATCCTTTGCATCTTCGCTTATCTTATATTTTCCACCGGTACTGATTGCATCCTGTAGCTGCGTCAACGGGATGTGCTTATCCATTGAAATAACTGCTTTTTCCTGCGTCACGTCGGCGCTTACAATATCCGGCAGCTTTAGCAATTGACTTTTTACTTTTGCTACACAGCCGCTGCAGGTAAGTCCGCTGAGATTATATTGATGTGTCATCATGTTGGTTGTATTAATGGTTAACGACACAAATGTATTTCAGTGGAAGCGCAGGCGTGTTATATTTTACGGGAGAAGATTTATATGATTTTACCTTCTTCATAGCAGATCCAGCGCCTTACGCGTATGGTGATGAAGCTTTTTGAATTCACTCGGATTAAAGCCTGTAAGCTTTTTAAATTGTCCTGATAAATGTGCGACGCTGCTATATCCTAATTGCAATGCAATTTCACTAATGGAAAATTCATTGTAGATCAGCAGCTCTTTAACACGTTCAACTTTTTGACTAATGAGAAAATGTTCGATCGTAATTCCTTCTACCTCTGAAAAAAGTTTGCTCAGGCTGTGGTAATCCATTCCCACTTCTTTTTCCAGGTAATCGGAATAGCGCATGGATTCCGGTTTTTCTGTTTTGTTATAATGTACAAGTACGATCAATAAAGTTTTTACCTGTTCAATGAGCTTTGCTTTTTTATCATCGAGCAATTCGAATCCGTGTTTTACAAGCGCGGTTTTGAGTGTTGATTTCTCTTCTGAATTTAATGCACGTTCCAAAACAACTTCACCCAACGTAATATTTTTTGCACTTAAGCCGAGTGAATCCAGCTCATTCGCCACTACACTGATGCAGCGATTGCAAACCATATTCTTTATGTGAATTTTAGACATATTGCTCTCTCTTAATTGCAGCATGATTAGTGCCTTACGATGAACTTTTGTCTTGACGTTATTTTTCCCTGCACAACTTCTGCCACATACATTCCGCTTTTCCATTGCTGTGTATCCAATGTGATTGTTCTGCCGGCAGAAGCTGATGAAAAAACAATTTGTCCTAGCAGATCGTAAATAATTACAGAATTGCTGCCTGGGATTGATTCATCCATCTTAAATGTTATTTCGTCAGACGCAGGATTCGGATAAACTTTGAATGCAGATGCTGTACCGTGCGCGTGCGTGGAATTTGGATTTAAGGAATCAATAACAAGGAACGAACCCATCATTCCTTCGTCTTCATGATGTAAGATGTGACAGTGATACATGTAGGGAACCATGTCGTCAGCAAAATCAGTAAACTTTGTAATGAAACGCACGCTGTCGCCCGGCATTACCAGCACAACATCTTTTTGACCACGCTCATAAGCCGGAACCGGTCCGCCATTCACATCTAAAATATAAAACTGGATATCGTGAATATGAAAAGGATGTGCTACCTGCGTTTTATTATTCAGCGTCCAGATTTCTACATCATTGATATAAACTATTTCATTGATGGAATCCATATGAAATAATTCCCTGTTTATTCCGAATGGCCCTTCTGCAAGATTAGGCATCATGAACATCCCGGACAACGTGTCAAATTCCAAAAAACGATTTACAGTTGCTGAAGCAGCAGGCCAGGGTGATAGTGTTGCGAGCGTTACAGGAATAGTTGTTACAGGATTTCCTGTTTGTGCTCCCACATTTAGTTGCAACAGGGTGAAATCTGTGCCATTTAAAAAGTTGCTGTAATAATCAGGGATCTCGTTGTTTGCATCGCCAACGGAATCAGCGCCCATTACCCCGGTTGGAATTTCAGTTCCGTAATTCATCAGGAAAACAGTGTCGTTCAACAATGCTGCGAGATCAACTAAAATTTCTGCACGTTCACCTGTACCTAAAAGAAGACGGTTGAGTGAAAGTGTGGTGTCAATTAATCCGCCGTCTGTTGCGATCAAATG
>JBKJMR010000559.1:0-4519 GCA_046596275.1 Bacteroidia bacterium
ATAAAAATGCTCATGACCTTTTCCGATCAACAGCAATGTTGCGTTTTTGAGATTAGATTCCAGGAATATTTCAATTGCAATACGCTGACCTTTTGTAAATGTAAATGAACCGATATGCAGCAATAGAAAATCATTGGCGGAAATTCCTGATCTTTTTCTTACACCTAAAGATTTATCCGTAAGAAATTCATCTTCACCGGCACCATTCGGAATTAACTGAATTTTATCAACGCCATTTTCCCTGACGAAATTTATATCACGGTAATCGTCTGATAGAAAAACATTCATATCATACGACTTCACCCAGGTTTTCATCATTTCAAAATAATCTTTGAATGCAGGAGCAAAAAGCCTGGAATAACCTGTCGGAATATTTACTTTTTTAATTTTGATCTTATCAAGTAATGGTAAAGCAAGATCAGTCGCCCATTGCTGTGCAGCGAAAAAAGAAATAACATCGAAATCAGAAAGTTCGTTCAACAGGAAATTTTCATAAGCTGTAGTCTCACCTTTATAACCTTCCACCATATTTCCTGAAATTTCAAACTCACGGATGTGTACACCTTTGTAAGAAGTAAAATTCCTGTCTTTATGTTTGCTTGTCACAACAGTCACCTCATGCCCCATCACAACCAGTCGTTCAGACAATTGCCGCACCACCTCCTGCATACCGCCGACAGATGGATAATAAGATTCAACAGCATGAACGATCCTGAGCTTCTGCATTAATTATTTATTCGGTCTTTAAAAACTATTTAATTTTTATTCGTTCAAAAAAAGACCGTCCATTATTTTTCATTGCAAGACGTAATTGTTTCTTCATCAATTTTCGTCGTGTTTCATTTAGCGAATTTGTTTCGGCACACCATTCCCAAAAATCGCTGACAACTGCTTCACGCTGTACTTTTTCTTTAGTGTTTGCACGAATGCTGTTTGCTGCGTCGTCAGTATAATCCAACAGCGGCTCTTCAGCATACGCAAAGCTCGTTTTAGTTGAAACACGTAGCCATAAGGCATAATCTTCAATTGCTTTTAACTTTTCATCCTCCGGAAATCCTCCAACTTGTGCAAGAATGGAATGATGTACCATCGCTGAACTACAGATCACAAAATTGATCTTCACCAATTGTTCGAAGGAAATAATTGTTTCTGCTATTTGTAAATAAGCTGAAATTCTCCCTTTACCCGGAAGCACACGAAAAGCATTTGCACAGCTGGCTAAACAATTATTTTTTTCTGCCAGTGCCAATTGCTTTTCAATTTTCCCGGGCAACCAAAAATCATCACTGTCGAGAAATGCAATCCAGCTTCCTTTGGCCAGTTTGATTCCACGATTTCTTGGAATGGCTGGTCTGCCTGCACGCGGACCTTCGATGAATTTTATTCGCGCATCATTGATTGCTTCAAGAATACTTTTTGTTTCGTCAGTCGAACCATCATCACAAACTAAAACCTCCAGCACCGGATGCGTTTGATTCAACACACTTCTTACCGCCGCTTCAATTGTCGCTGCACGGTTCCATGTGGGAATGATGACGCTTACTTTTTCAGATGATGACATGTTCGCGGTAAATTTCCATCCAGGTTTGGAGCAAGCGTTGTTCCGATTCGCCTTCGTCTACCATATATTGTCTGAGGTACTTTTCCGCACATTTTTCGAGTTGCGTCACGGAAAGATTTCCTCCTGCTTTTTGTGCAATGATCTCGATATTGTAAGTTCCTTTCCAGTCGTTTCGTTTTGCCTCTTTCACTTTGTACCCGAAAAGTTCAAGCATATCAGAAAGTAATTCTTTCGAATATCCCTCGAAATGAACAGCCCAATGCGCCTCCTGCGAACCAAAAATATGACGCAAAGCAACATGCTTCATCTTAGAATTTTTGAAGGCGCTTAACGCAGCTTTTCCCGTACGTTCAAAATCCGGCACTTCGATATGCACTGTTCCACCTACTTTCAACCAATAATACCAGTTGGAAAGAAGCGCACAGGCAACAGGGCGTGAAAAATGTTCATAGACGTGATGCAGGCGCACTTCCTCAATTATACCCGGCTCATATTTTAATTTCAACAAGTCGGCCTGTACATCTGCCACACTTTTTTCCTGGACAGTATGTTCTGTCATCGGGTAATCAATATTTACATAACCGTCAAAATAACGTTGTCCGCAACCGAGATGAAGTTTCATTAGCTGTTTTTTTAAGCGAAATTATTTCACGTAAATATCTGTTTTCACAAAAATGGTATTGATATACGTATCTGCGTAAACCATATATCCTTTGCTTTTTACAAAATCAATCAACGCCGTTTTTTTCTCCCCTTTTCCTTGTTGAGTAGAAAAAGTCAGCGTTTCCACGCACATTACCTTTGGCACAACTAAACTATAATCGATCGATTTCAGTATTTCTTCATCGAGTCCTTCTACATCGATTGACAAAAGATCCGGAAAATCGCCTTTGTTATATTTGTTGATTACCTCCATCAACGGGGCGATTTTTATTTTCTTGACTTCTTTAATATGATAGCCGCCTTTTTCCTCTGCTGTACGTTCTGCTTCTTCGCGTACAAAAGTATTCAGCGTTGGCTCATTCATTATGTAAAAATCAGCTTCCCCGTTTTTATCACCGATTCCGATATTCAGGTTGATATCTTCACTGCGCTGAGAATTAAATTTTGCGATAAGCGATGGATCAGGTTCGATGCTGATTCCTCTTGCTCCTTTGAGGTAAAACAAATACGTATTGTTGATATAGCTCGGATGGTGCGCACCGATATCAATGTATCCTGGTTTTGAAATCCCTAATTGACTGAAAAGAAAATCAATTATCAAATCTTCGCCGCATTGAGAGTAAGATGTTTTGATGTAACCGTCTTTCGGGTTACCGTGGCCTTTCACAAGAGAAATCAGTCTGTTAAGCATCTTTCGGCTTTTAGCTTTGTTATTTTAACTCTTCACTCTTTCAATCTGAACCTTCATCTGGTTAATGATCAAACCGCTTTTAGTATTGATGATCTGCTTATCGTTTACAAGCGAGCTTACTTCAGATATTGTAAGCAAGCCTGCATTATCTATATAATGAATTACAGTAGTTCCTTTTGAAAGTCCGACGATTAATTTGTATTGACCATCGGTTAGAATTATTCCGTCATTTTTAAAAAGCGCATAATAATCGCCCGGTTCAATATCAACAGGCTCACTCCAGGTTGTGCGAACATTCTGATCCAGCAACGTTACTAATCCTATCGCGGCAATAAATCCTTCGATTCGCCTGTTAACCTTAAAATATATTCTGAAATAATAATCATCACCGATCGGCACTTCCATGACAGGACGTGCTGAAACATCTTCCACTTGCAGGCGTATTCCATACGCCGCACGTTCTTCCGCATCAACCGGTTTCGGAATGTCATACCAGGTTTGACCTTCATTGAATGTTTCAAGATATTTATTCGTAACAGAATTAATATCACCTTCCATTACCAATTTTCCTTTGTTCAATAAAATTCCTTTATTGCATAAACGCTGAACAGCATCCATGTTATGACTTACAAACAAAACTGTTCTTCCTTCGCCCGCAACTTCGCGCATGCGGCCAAGACATTTTTTTTGAAACGCTGCATCACCGACGGCAAGCACTTCATCCACAATTAAAATTTCAGGTTCAAGATGCGCAGCAACAGCAAATGCAAGTCGCACATACATTCCGGATGAATATCTTTTAACAGGAGTATCAAGAAACCGTTCTACTTCTGCGAATGCAACGATCTCATCAAATTTCTTTGTGATCTCCGCTTTTGACATTCCCAGAATAGAACCATTCAGGAAAACATTTTCACGTCCTGTTAATTCAGGATGAAAACCGGTTCCAACTTCCAACAAGCTTGCTATTCTTCCTTCGAGCGTAATTTTTCCTTTTGTAGGAGAAACAATTCTGCTGAGCACTTTCAGCAATGTTGATTTGCCCGCACCATTTCTCCCGATAATTCCGACACGATCACCGGCTTGTATTGAAAAGCTGATATCATCTAAAGCGAGAAAAGTATCTTTTGTTGTTTTACCGGTTCCGCCGCTCAGCATTGATTTTGCTTTATCCACGATCACGTCACGCAAGGCGGTGTAGTTGCTCGCCTGCTGTTGGCGCAACACGTATTGCTTGGTGAGATTTTCAACCTGTATGGCGGTGTAGCTCATTTAAATAATATCTGCGAAGTTTTTTTCTACACGGCGGAAATACCATATGCCAATAAAAAGCATAAACAATGTAACAGCACAGGACATCATCACACTTAATCCATTCTCCGGAATCGGAGTCCCTAAAATACACCAGCGAAAGCCGTCAATTACGCCAACCATTGGATTAAGGCAATAAAGCACCTTTAATCCATACACGACCTTGTCAGATTTCCAGACAAGATCACTCTCCCATGCTACCGGAGAAATGTAAAGTCCTAATTGAACTACAAAAGGGACGATATACCGGAAATCCCTGTATTTGACATTCAGAGATGCAAGAAAAACTCCTA
>JBKJMR010000499.1:0-3259 GCA_046596275.1 Bacteroidia bacterium
ACATTAAATATCAAACATCAAACATTCTCACATCTCATTCCGGAGCCGTGTATCTCGATTCTCCCTTCAATGGTTTTAATTCATTTACGTTTTCCCTGAGGAATTCTGTATTTGTTCCTTCTGCGCCGGGCCAGTCGGTTACAATTTCAAGCTTTCCGTTTTTTACAAAGACTGCAAGCACTTCGAAATATTCAACGCCAAAACTTCCGCCATCATCTACACGCCAGGTGCTTGTCTCATTGTATTCAGCAGCAAAATCCTGGCAGACAATTTTATCCGGCGTAATGTATGCTAATGTTGCTAAGGCAGACAAACCAACATTTTCAAACTCGAATAAATAAATGGCAGAATCTTTTCCGAGAACTGTTAAGCAACGATACTCTTTGATCTTCCTGTTTTTCTCTTTTTCAATTCGTGCTTTATTCGCAGCAGAAAGCTCTTTCATAGCAGGAGGACGAACCGGAATTATTTTTCGCGATGAAACAAATCCGGGCGTCATACAGATTACACTATGTGCGCTTGTCACTGCACTTCCGTTCACTTCAAACAAATAACCTCTGCTGTTCTTAAAATTGAATTCATTTTCGCGCCCGTTATCTTCTTCCGTTGAATTTTTCTTTTCAATGAAACGCACACGTGCTAATTTATTGTCAGCAGAAAATGCATTCGAAAATTCAGATGCGTTTGGCAAAGAATCAGCAACCAGCAATATCTTTTTTCCATCGGTATCGCAGAATCCAAATTCAATGCCTGCCATATCGAGCGGATCATTGGCTGGATTTGTTACAGTTTGGATGGTGTCGGCGAGACTATCCTGGTTGTTTTTGGTTGTGGATTTGTTGGTGCAGCTGAATAATAGCGTTGCGAGGAAAAATGTAAAAATGGTTTTCATATGGCGAAGTTATTTTTTATTTCCTTTAAATGACGAAGTTTGAATAACTCCATCAAAATATTTGATTTCAAGTTTAAATGTAAAATCAGATGGACACTGAGCAATAATTTCGTGGGGAATGATATAAAGGAGCTCTGAAGGATATGGAGGTTGCTTGAACCAACTCAAATTAAATGAATCCCTTAAAGCATTAATATTTTTTGCTGCGCGAAGAAATTGACATTCTGAAAAATACCCATTATGGTTCCATCCATAGTTGTTTATCGAGTCGGGAGATAAAAGAGAATGCGATAGATCAATTACATTATGATCTGAATTATTGATGGCAACTAATTTGACGGATTCAATAACCTGTAATGAACCTGATCTGCCAGGCATAGGAATAGCCCATGCCGTATTTCCAGATGTCGACAAACAATATTCCACTTCACCAGTGATTAGCAGGCCATATTGATGTCCTGCTGTTACAGTATTTGTTTTAGAGAGTTCGAAGTAATGTGAAGAATCAATCGTCCTCTCTTTTGTTTGGTAATTGATTGTAGTATCAGAGAAATAATCCGCCTTTACGATCTCTACAATTTGTAGATCAGTTCTTTTTAGCTCATAATGCTCTGGTGAACTACAAGCCCATTTAAAAAAGAGGATAAAAAAAATAAAAAAAGCGAGAAAGGAAACAGATATGATAGGAACAATCTTCATCACTTGATCAAATGATTAATTTATTAGTCTTCATAAGGATCCATAAGCCCCTTCCTATTATACCCCTGCTTCTTTGTAGCATCAAGCTGATCTTTGTTAATGAACGCTGCAATTTCGTTCGAATGGATCTGTCCTTCTTTTCCCAATGACAAAGTGTAGCGAATCTTTGTTTTATAACTGCCTTTGAAAACCGGGATACTAAATTCCCAGAATTCATTTGTATCTAGTGCAACCGTGTGATAGCTATTACCGCACCAGCTCGATTGCAAAAAGGTAATTGGCTGCCATAAATTGTCTTCGTTCAGCGCTTCTGCTACAATGGACAGTCGGCTATCGCTGGCGGCAAGTTTAATTAAACTGTCTGTTGTATTTACTAAATAAAGTTTGCAGCCTAATTTCGTGCTGTCGACCCTAATATATTCATCTGAATTGATGACCAGGTAAAAGCCTGCTTTTGGAAAACTTTCGTCAATATTTTTAGGAAAATTTTTTGAATGCGCTTCTCCGTTTGAAGGTATTGCATTTTTATTGCTGCTATATGCATAACAACGACCGTGGAACTGAAAATTGACATCCACACTGTCGAGCTGAATAATTTCCTGGAGTGTCAATTTCGTTTTCCGGCCAGGAAGTTCAGTTACCCGCGAAGGTTCATCTATAACAAACTGGTTCGTGCAACTTAAGATGCAAATGGAAAAAGCGAAGAGTAGTTTCATAGAATGATTTACGTTCATTATTCTTTCGCACCGCCATTTCCTGTAGGGGTTTTCCAGCTTTTCATTTTCTGCTTTTGCTTGAAAATAAGATTTAAACAAACCTACTTTTCAAAATCAAGATTAGAAGGTTCACTCAATCCATCTGACTCATTTTTACCGGTCGTCTTTACTGAAGTATCCACAATTTCAAATGTAATAGTGTCAAACCAGACCTGGCCTGTGCTGTTTAATAAAGCACCGAATGCAAGTGCTGATGCATTTTCAGGGACATCCAATACGATCTCATATTTTGTCCAGCCCGTTGTTCCTTTGATAGGCCTGTCTGCCATATTATCAAATGAAAGTGATTTTTTCGAACCTTCCTGGTCAACACGAAACCAAAGGCCTGACCACCCGGAAACATTTTCAGATTTCATATAACCTGACATTCGTACACGTTTTCCAAGATATTTTCCCGGCTTGCACATTTGCATTAACGTACCGAAGCCATCAATATCTTTATCAATGGATTTTATTGTCGCAGCATTTTTCCCATCTCGTCCTGCAGCTTTATCAATTCCCATTTCATAGCTTTTCGGTTTGCTTCCCGCCTTAAACCAATTTTCAGGCAAGGCGAAGGAAAGTAACGTTAGCGCAGTAACAACAAATAAAATGCTGGTAAGGGGTTTGCTTTTCATTGATTATTTGGTGTTAGAAATTGATTTAAAATAACTTTGATAGAATCCCTTTTTTCGCTCCTCTCTACCAACCACATTGCTAAGGCCCATGGAGAGACAATAAGTAACCCAATTGGAATTTGCATTAAAATATACAGAAGATTCGCATCTGAAAATTGATAGATAAAAGATGTAAACACTGTGGTTAAAATTAAAAAGTAAAAGGTCTTTGCAACTTGATTTGATCGTGCATCTAAATAAACTTCAAGCGTTCCATTGATATCTTTAATTTTGAT
>JBKJMR010000563.1:0-2712 GCA_046596275.1 Bacteroidia bacterium
CGCGGTCTTCAATGATCTTAGTTACCCGTCCTTTTTTATCATAAAGTGTTTTTGAGATTCCTTTTGAACCTCCTCCGTTTTGGTATCGTACTTCCATTTGTAACGTCGACGATTTCAGATGTAACCCCATGACTGAATCGGAAACATATGCTGTTTCTGTTTCCAGGGTAGAGAAAAAGGGACGGTACCACTTTTCGACTTCTGTTGCGGTCTTTGGTTCTGATAAAAACTGGGCACTTGCAGGAGTAGTAAACTGGATCAATAAAAGGAACAGTAATAATCGGAATGTCATTGGATAAATTTCGTTAATTAATTACTTATAAAAAGTATACGAATAATAATAATGCCACGAAGCATCTTTTGTTTTCCCGATTTTATACCGTTCCGTTACCAAATCATTCTTATCGTACTTATATCGTAGAGCATAAGATCTGATATACTGATCGGGACGCTCCGAAGAATAATCAGGAATCATCTCGCTTTCCTCAATTAAGCGACCGCGGCCATCATACTTCCAGTACTGTTTTCTAAATACAAGAAAAGGTGGAAAGCGTTCCTGACCGGAGGACCTGATGATTTGGGTTTTTTGTCCCTTGTCATTATATGTAATTACCACCGCATCAGCCATTATAGAAATCGGATGTCCAGGCGGTCGGTCATGATCGGGGCGTATATGAACTATCGAATCCTTTCTTGGAAAATAGAAATAGGTTTCTTTTACAGTATCTTTTGAATAATAAATTTCATTTACGTTATCTGTTGAATTAGTGAAAAATGATTGAGTGTGCAAGCGGTTTTCTGCATTATAGGTATACCATGTTTCCTGTTGTGTACGACCATAGTGCTCCGATTTATGAACGACAAAACCATTTGATTTGTACGCATATATGCAATGTCTCTGCCAATATTCCGGGACTGATAAACTATCCCGCTTAATAGATATCCAACCAGAATTCTTATTCCATTCGTCAAATGCAATAATTCTATTTGACTGATCACGTTTAACAGTAATATTCCACATGGTATCACACTTTGATGAGCTGCATTTAATTTCAAGAATACTACGGACTTTCCCATTTTCATCATAAGCGCAAAAGTAATTCCGCGTTTTCCAGGTGTTGGAGATACCGGCCATTGTGCTCAGGCGTCCTTCTGAATCGTAAGAAATTTCCCAGTTAGAAAACGAAGTATCTGTTAAATTATAACTATGAATACTTACACATTTACCTTTTGCATTGTAAAAAAGTGAGTCGACGGATACCAACTTTTCATTTATATATTGAGCCGCTTTTAATAGTTCGTTTGTATTTGAATAGCTATATAAACTTTTGAATCTGTAAGTGCCACCTTCACCAGTATGCTCGGTGATCAGGCCGTTTGAGTTATAATAATCTACACTTTCATGCTGCTCAGAACCGTCGACACTTTTTTCTTTGACAGATTTAATTTTCAAGCGGCGTAGACTATCAGCATCATCATTTAAAAAAGCATATAATTTGCCGCCCAGGTTGCCCGGTAAGTAAGCGTATTTAGCCTCAACTTCTGCAGCGGTTTGTTGTGCCATCACCGGGAAAGAGAGCGGTAATGATAGAAGAAGTGCTAGTTTTAGAATGAGGTTCATTGTATCTCTTAATGCAGGGAAAGACTTAAAGATACACGCTAAATAGTTACGTATTTTTGACAAATCTTATCGGCACGGGGAAAGCCTGAATCCGCATTAATTGTAAATTTGACACGCATTTAAAACCTTTACACTTGTCTACTAAAAACATCCTCATCACCGGCGGCGCCGGATTTATCGGATCACACGTTGTTCGTTTATTCGTCAATAAATATCCTGATTACAACATCGTAAATCTCGACGTGCTCACCTACGCCGGCAACCTGGATAATTTAAAAGACGTTGAAAATAAATCCAATTACACATTCGTAAAAGGCGACATCCGCGACGGAAAATTCCTGGAAGAACTTTTTACAAAATATGATTTTACCTACGTCATCCATTTAGCCGCAGAATCACACGTAGACCGTTCCATCTCCAACCCAATCGAATTCGTAATGACGAATGTAGTTGGAACTGTAACACTTTTAAATGCCGCAAAACATCAGTGGTTAAATAACAAACCAGCAACCGATCTCCACTCACCTCCGCCGCGGCGGACACCAATCACCAATCACCGTTTTTACCACGTCTCCACCGATGAAGTTTACGGCGCATTAGGCGATGAAGGATTTTTCTACGAAGACACGAAGTACGATCCGCATTCCCCGTATTCCGCATCCAAAGCAAGCTCCGATCATTTCGTGCGCGCGTATCATGATACCTACGGATTGCCGATCGTCATTTCCAATTGCTCCAACAATTATGGCTCACATCATTTCCCTGAAAAATTAATTCCGCTTGCAATCAATAATATCCGCAACAACAAACCGGTTCCTGTTTACGGCAAAGGTGAAAACGTGCGCGATTGGTTGTGGGTGGAAGATCACGCAAGAGCAATTGATGTGATTTTGCACGAAGGAAAAAATGGTCAGACCTACAACATCGGCGGACATAACGAATGGAAAAATCTTGACCTGATCCATTTGCTCTGTAGCATCATGGACAAAAAATTAAATCGTGCCGAAGGAGAATCTGCCAAGCTCATCACTTTCGTAAAAGACCGCGCCGGTCACGATTTGCGTTATGCAATTGATTCATCAAAAATTTCA
>JBKJMR010000591.1:0-7221 GCA_046596275.1 Bacteroidia bacterium
CGACAAAGCGGAGGAAACAAAGCTGCCGTTGCATTTTACACCCATGCTTGCAACGTTAGTGGATAAACCTTTCGATAAAGACGGTTGGGTATATGAAGTGAAGTGGGATGGTTACCGTGCGCTTGCATTCAGGGATGAAAAAGTGGTTGAACTTAAATCGCGCAATGATAAATCGTTCAACCTGAAATTTTATCCTGTTTTGGATGCTATGAAACAATTGCCCTTCAATGCAGTTCTTGATGGTGAAATTGTGGTTGTAACAGAAAAAGGGATTTCTGATTTCGGCGCATTGCAAAACTGGCGGAGTGAAGATGATGGCGAATTGATTTTTTATGTTTTTGATGTGCTTTGGTATGAAGGGAAAGATCTTACCCAATTCCCTCTTTCTGAACGACGCATTGTGCTGCGTGAGCTCATTCCCGGAGAAGGAATAATACGGCTGAGTGAGAATTTCAATGAGTCGGGAACTTCCTTTTTTGAACTGGCAAAAAAGATGGGACTTGAAGGCATCATTGCCAAAAAATCGGAGAGCACGTATTATCCAGGTTTGCGTTCCAAAGAATGGCTGAAGATAAAAGCAAACAAACGCCAGGAAATGGTGATCGGTGGTTATACGAAGAATGAAGATTCAGGCAAACCATTCAGCGCTTTGCTGGTAGGCGTTTTTGATAATGGACAATTGGTTTATACCGGTAAGGTCGGAACCGGCTTCAACATTAAAACACAATTGGAAATGCTTAAACAATTCAAGCCGCACATTACCAAAAAACCACCGTTTACCGAATTGCCCGACATCAACAAACCTTCACGCTTTCGTCCTGATCCGCCGCACGCTGTTGCAACCTGGTTGAAGCCAACCCTCGTTTGTGAAGTGAGCTTTGCAGAGATGACAAGTGATGGTGTGATGCGTCATCCGTCATTTGAAGGAATGCGTGTGGATAAAGACGCTGCAAGTGTTGTAAGAGAAACAGCGACTAAAACGGAAGCGGTGACAAAAGAAGATGCGCAGCTACGCGAAAAAAAGATCCTTATGGCATCAGGAGAAAAACAACGTAAAACATTGCTTAATCCCACAGATGAACTGCAGGTACGGAAAATAAATGGTCATGAACTCAAACTGCCGAATCTTAGCAAAGTGTATTGGCCGAAAGACAAAGTTACCAAGCGCGATCTCATCAATTATTATTACCAGGTTGCGCCGATCATACTTCCCTATTTAAAAGATCGTCCGCAATCGATGAATCGTTTTCCCAATGGAATTGAAGGGGAAAGTTTTTACCAGAAAGACGTAACCGGCAAAGCTCCCGATTGGATAGAAACATTTTTATACCATAGCGAAGCAGATGACCGCGATCGTCATTATCTCGTTTGTTCCAATGAAGCGAGCCTCATCTACATGGCTTCATTAGGTTGTATCGAAATGAATCCATGGAGCAGCCGCGTGCAAAAAACAGATCATCCCGATTGGTGCGTTATCGATATTGATCCGGATAAACAATCCTTTGACCAGGTGATCGAAGCGGCGCGGACAACGAAGCAGGTGCTGGATAGTTTGGGCGTGCCTTCTTATCCCAAAACAAGCGGCTCAACAGGAATTCATATTTACATTCCGCTCGGGGCAAAATATACCTATGAGCAATCCAAAGAATTCGCGCGCATCATTGTCACACTGGTGCACGAACAGCTTCCATCATTCACTTCCATCGAACGCCTGAGAGCAAACCGCAAAGGGAAAATGTATCTCGACTTTTTGCAGAATCGTGCGCAGGCAACAATTGCCTCACCGTATTCACTCCGGCCAAAACCAGGTGCAACTGTATCGATGCCGCTGCATTGGGATGAAGTAAAAAAAGGATTAAAAATGACTGACTTTACCATTTTCAACGCAATGGAAAGGATCAGATCGGAAGGAGATATTTTCAAGCCCGTTATCGGAAAAGGTATCAGTCTTGAAAAGGTAATAAAGCTTGTTCAGCAAAAGTCATGATGCAATCGCTCAACACTGTGTATTCAATGTGTAGAATACTTTAACCATAGTAGTATATGATGTGTAGCAACATGATTTAAGAATGAAAACGTTTTTTGAACAACGTTCCTGGTCTTTAAAAATAAATATCTGATTATAAGCAGGTATGATTTCAGGAGTTTTTTTATTAATAACCTGGTCAGGATTTCTTCCTTTTTACTTCGAAAACTCCATTCACAAATCAGCATTTTACATCTGGCATTTTAATTGTTTTATATCTGCTATAAAAATCAGGGAACTAAAAATTTATTTTATGGCGGACAATTTAAAAGAAAAAGGACCACAGGATTCAAGTCGGATCAATCAGCTTTCATAAATAAAATCACACAATAATTACATATCTAAAACCAGAATCATGAAAACAGCAACAGCACCAAAAAAAGCTGCAAAAAAGGCAGCTCCGGCAAAAAAACCGGCAGCAAAAAAATCATCTTCAAACGGTGAAACACCAATGCAAAGATCACTTCTAATGGATCTTTTCGTTGACGAATTGAAAGATATCTACTGGGCGGAAAAAGCATTGACAAAAGCTTTGCCTAAAATGGCGAAAAACGCATCTTCACCTGAGCTGGTAGAAGCAATCGAAAATCACCTTGCAGAAACGGAAGCACAAATCGAAAAAGTAGAACAGGTATTCGAACTTATCGAAGAAACTGCAAAAGCAAAAAAGTGTGAAGCAATGGCCGGCCTTATCAAAGAAGGTGAAGAGATTATGAAGGACACTCAAAAGGGACCACAGCGTGATGCAGGTATTATTTCTGCGGCTCAAAAAGTTGAGCACTATGAAATTGCTTCTTACGGAACACTTCGTACGTTCGCAACAACTTTAGGACTCGAAGACGCAGCAGCTCTTCTTGAAGAAATTCTTGAAGAAGAAAAAACTGCTGATGTGCTTTTAACTGAACTTGCCGTATCCTCAATCAATCTTGAAGCGCTTGAAGAAGAAGGGGATGAGGAGGAAGAAGGGGAAGAAGGCGAAGAAGAAGAGGAAGATGAAACTGAATAAGGTTTGATTCATATTCGTATATAAAAAGGCAGCGTAAGTTGCCTTTTTATATTTTTAAGTTAGTCAATCTTGTAGCTCTTCCCTGATTTACCATTTTATTCGTTGCCTGTCAATTTCTTTGTATTGTACAAGTTTAATATCTACAGGTTCAATTTTCCCTGTCTGCCTGTTGAACCGAAAAGCCTTTATAATTGTTGCTTCTTTGTCTGGATTTTTCGATGAATAAACTGCTAAAACTTCGTCATCATACACTCCTCTAAATCTACAATTTGAATTTGTTATTGATTGTCCATCGGTAATGTAAATTGTTGCGCTATCTAAAAGTCTTGACCAATTTAACTTTTCAGCCTGGTATGTAGTTTCAAAAGTTAATAAATATTTATTTTTCGTCTTGTTGTTCTCATAATAATTAATGGAGTGGATTTCTTCAAGCATTGTCTGTCCATACGATGAAGAGTTTTTGTACTCTGCAAATGCTGGTAATTGAAATATATTGTTGTAGCATTTGGAAGTGTCCAGTTTCTTAAAAACCGTTTCCATTGTGTCTTGAAAACCTGGCCGATAAGTTTTTACAAAGTATTTGTCGGGCATTTCAAACTTGTATACAATATTGTAAAGCTCTTTAAGGGTTGTATCTTTCTTTGGTTGCTTTCCCCGATAGTATTCTGATTTATCGAATAAGACATATTGGCAATCATTTATCCATTTAATTTTCGTGTAGGAATATTTTGCCTGTTTAGAATTTCTCTCGAATTGATTTGTGTCAGTTCTTATAATAGTATAAAAGCCTCCATTGTTCCCGGGAAATTGAAACACTCCTGTTTTAAATTCTTTACAAAAATCCGTCTGTCCAAAAGAAAAGCTGGAAATTAAGAGGATTGCTAAAATCAAAAATCTTGTCTTCATACTTTTAATTATTCGGCCCTGTTATAATGCAATTAACATTTGCAGATTTACTTACCATTTTAATCGCCCCCTAAATGTGCTCTTTGATTTTATAAAAGGAAATTTATTTGTCGTATAAAAATGCCATCTGCCAATTACCATAAATTCTTTTTTCTTTTTTTCGTCTGGCGTCGTTAATGGATAATTTCCTCCTTCTGCGAGTATTGTGCAAGAAGTATCTGTCCTGGCAATTTGCGTGTCTTCTTTTTTAACTGAAGAAGAGATCGAGTCGTGTTGTTCAGTTTTAATAGTGTCGTTTGTCTGTGCTGAAATTTTTGTCGCGGTAATTGTGAAAAAGGCTGCTACACTTGCCAGCATTATTTTGAAACTTACTTGTCTTTTTTCCGGTTGCGCTACTGCAATTTGGTCTATGAAAAACTGTCCGCAAATTTGTCCGCCATTTTGAGTTATTAATTTTTTTATCTCGTCCTTGCTTTTGTCTGCAAGATTAAAAACCGTCGTTTGGCAGACTTGACAAAATGGATTTCCATCCACCTGTCGAAATGCACGGGATTTTTGATTGCACTTGAATTCAAAATTGATAAGCTGTTGCATTGTTTTTTGCATCCTTTAGGAAAGCTTCATTTAACTACTAAAACGCCAATTTCTTTGCGCTTTTATATGTAGTAGGGCGCACATAACTCATTACATCAAGCAGGCTGATTGTCTAAATGTATAAGGAAAGAGTCCGATATTAATTAAACTTATTTCTTTTTCAGGCTCAAAAAAGTTAATAATCATGTTTCTATTTTCGTAGAAATAGATAGTATTCCAAAGGACTCCCTCAGTCTGTTCGTAGTCCTCCGTAATTTTTGTAGCCTTGCCGAATTTTTTCTCAATTATAGTCTTTGATATCTTTTTGAATGGTGATAATATTTCTTCATGAATTCCAATGCCAATTATTGCCTTGTCTCGAATTACGAATTTGGCGCCAGATTTCATGTGTAATATGCCTCCGAAATTGACAACTGAGTTTATTCTATCGGCTAAAGTATATTCTACAAGTCCATTAGGAGATTCAAAATAAACCTTGTTGTCTTTCCAAATTTGTCTTGTCCTCCCATTGGGAAAGCGAAAAATGTCAGTCGGTGCTTTTTCAAATGTTGTTGTGGAAACTTTGTCTGCAGGAATTAGGTCAGCTTTGTCTTGAAGTTTTAGTCCGTGAACTTTTATATCAGACATGTCGATTTCCGCATTGAAAAGAATGTCAGGATTTGTCGTGACTTCTCTATCGTGATTTATTTTCTTAAATTGTCCAAACATATATCAACGGAATTGTACCCTATTACTTATAACCCGTGTATACCCGCTATTTTCTTTCGCCTAATATACCTAACCGGAAGAATAGGCGCAACTTTCGCGGCCTCTCAATACCCACCGAAAAAAGTAGGTCTGCCAATAATTTTCAGTGTTGCCCCCGATTGTTTTTCTTAATTTTATACGCTGAAATTTATCAACATCTCTTATAACCACCACCAACCTTTTATTTACCACCTCCGCCGCGGCGGACACCAACTTTTTTTTCACCCACCACCCACCAACTTTCCCTCCCACGTGAATCTAATCGACGGCAAACAAATCGCAGCAACCATCCAGTCAGAAATGGCAGAGGAAGTAAAAAAACATGTTGCCGCAGGAAATCGTCCGCCGCATTTAGCTGCTGTTCTCGTTGGTAACGATGGCGGAAGTCTCACTTACGTTAACGCAAAAGTAAAAGCCTGTGAAAAAGCAGGTTTTCATTCCACGCTCATTCACCTGGATGAAGCAACAACAGAAACCGATTTGCTGGCCACAGTTAAAAAACTGAATGAAGATGATGCCATCGACGGATTTATTGTTCAGCTTCCATTACCAAAACATATCAGCGAACAAAAAATAATTGAAGCCGTCGATCCGAAAAAAGATGTCGATGGATTTCATCCTTCCAATGTCGGGCGAATGGTGTTGAATCTGCCCTGCTATTTGCCTGCAACGCCATACGGAATTGTGCAATTGCTCGAACGTTGTAAAATCGAAACATCAGGAAAAAATTGTGTCGTCATCGGCAGAAGCAATATCGTCGGATCACCAATGAGCATTTTATTGGCGCGCAATGCAAATCCGGGAAACTGCACCGTAACATTAGTGCATTCCCGCACAAAAGACATTTCCAAATTCACAAAAGAAGCCGACATCATCGTCGTTGCAATCGGAAAACCACATTTCCTGAAAGCAGACATGATCAAAGAAGGCGCAGTAGTCATCGACGTCGGAACAACACGCGTTGATGCACCTGAAACAAAATCAGGATGGCGATTGCTTGGTGATGTGAAATTCGACGAAGTAGCTCCAAAGTGCAGCTGGATCACGCCGGTACCGGGTGGAGTAGGACCCATGACGATTACAGGATTGTTGCAGAATACGTTGTTGGCTGCGAAGAAAGCTGTGTACTAGGATTCAAAATTCAAAATTCAAGATTCAAAATTTGGGTTGGCCTAAATCGTTGATGACGCTGTTTGGAATTAGGCCAAGGCCAATTGAGATTTCAAATCAATATTCAAGATTTAAATTTTGAATTTTGAATTTTGAATATTGAATATTGAATGTTTGAATTGCCTTCAATAAATTTCCTTCAGCCGATTTGCAATTTCCAACACCGCCGGACAAACCATTGTATTGCGCATGGTAATGTCTAAAATTTGGTGAACACGCTTTCTATCCGTATGCGGATAACCGCGACATGCCTGCGGACGGTCATTGTAGACGATGCAATAATTCTGAGAATCAAGAAACGGACATGGCGCAGTGTTCAAAACAAAATCGCCGTCCTCATCCATGAATAAATATTTTTCAATGAATGGTCCAACGCTCATGCGCATCGCTTTGGCAACACGTTCAATGTCTTTCTGTTTGAAGATGGGTGAAATTGTTTTGCAGCAATTCGCACAATTCATGCAATCCGTACGCTCAAAAACTTCTTCATGCAGATGATGAATAGTGTCATCCAGGTCTTTCGGTTTGGTTCGCGCCAGCTTATCGAATAATTTCTCATTCGATTTCTTAGCCGAAGCAGCATCTTCACGAAATTTTGCAAGTCCCATGGTACAAAATTAAGATTGCCTGTGGATTTGAGCCCTTTTTTCAACAGATTATTGGTAAATTGCATCAAAGCATTGACCCATGAAAAAAGTCCTACTCTTTTCTGCACTCGCATTTGCCGTATTTAATGTGGGGTATTCTCAGCAACTGCATTCAAACCCTGTAA
>JBKJMR010000189.1:0-2711 GCA_046596275.1 Bacteroidia bacterium
CGATCATTTATTTTCCATGGCCAAAACCGGAAGAGCGTGAATTGATCTGGCAGAAAAGTTTGCCTCCCGGATTTACTTATCCCGACAATATCAGCTTTGAAAAACTTTCGCAATATGATTTCAGCGGAGCCGGAATTGCGAATGTGATAAAATCTTCCTGTGTAAAAGCAGCCAAGCGCGGCGATTATATTTTAAATGTCCGCGACATCAGCAGGTTTATCCGCATCGAATACGCGAAAGAAAATCGTACACCGGCAGCCGCAGTAGCGACACAAAGAAATTAAAAGGAAAGAGTTAATACAGTGTTTATTTAAATGGCCGGAAGAAAACAGTATGAATATCAGCTGACAGATCGTTCTTCGGATGATCAGTACGATCAGTTATTGGAGCTTCGGAGAGCAATTGCTGAAGAGGAGAGTTCTGTTCAAGACGGAAATATATTATCGGAGAAAGAGGATGAGGATAAAAATAATTCGGATGAATTAAATCTGGTTGCGAATGGGAATGTGGATAAGAAGGAGGGGAATAAGAAAGAGGCGGGTAAAAATGGAAATATTCCGCTTCCATTTCCGAATGCAGCAAAGGATAATAAAAAATCGAAACATTCGCTTAAGGAGAAAAAGGTTGCACGTTTAACAGCAAAACGCGAACGCAATAAAACTGCAATTTCAACAGGGGATGAGCCGGGGGTATTAAAAGGGTTGATAAGCAATCAGGCTATTAATAAGAATTTATTAAAGACAGGATTAACTAAGGTAAAAGTTGAAGGTGAGCCTGTTGATAAAATTGATAGTGATACTAAGAAGGCGGAGAATGAAAAAACAGATGAAAATAAAATCATAGACGCGAAGGAAAAGATTGAGGATGAATTGAAGGATGAAAAGAAGCAGGAGAATAAGGAACTTTTACAACCTGCAAAAACGGAGAAACCTCCGGAATTACTTCGTGCACCTGTTATAACTGTTGATACTACACAGCTGAAGAAGGATGCGGATCTCCAAAAGAAACAGCTTAAAATGGCTGTAAATAAAGAGGAGCAAAAATTTGCTAAGAATGCCACCTTGCATAGAAAGTCTATTGACAAAGAGTATTCTAAACAGGTGGTATCAGTAACCAATGATTATGATGGCGCAATTACACGTGTAAAACAAACGCTTAAAACTGCACAAGCCCAGGTTGCGAAAGGCAAAATTGAAAAACGTGCGCTGTTGATAAAGAATGCAGCTGATCGAACAGCGCAGGTAGATAGTATTACTACGGCAAAACAAAATGAATTAATCCTCCTTGGTAAAGAATATGGTAATACCGCGAAAGCACATGCAGGCGAATTAATCAATGAAGCCGCCAAACGATATCAAAAAGGAAAAGCAACTATTGAAAAGAATGCTGCTGATGCCATTTCTCCTTATGCAAATCACGAATATTATGCAGATGTAAAATATGATGTAAACGAAATGGCCGACGAGATCAAAAAGAATCTCGTGACGTCAACTTTAGATTTACAAAAACAGTTGAAAGAAGATGGAATAGACATTGCTGAAAAATTCCACGACGATGCAGCAGAGGGGGCTTCCAAAATGCCGGACGGAAAAGAAGCATCCAAGAAAAATATTGCAAACATTCTGGCCGAAGGAATCAAACAATTTGATGGAGTTTCTACAAAACCTTTACAGGAATTAGCAACCCGCGTTAATAACACTGTTGCCGAGCTTCAGAAAAACAAAAAAGAGACACTCGATAATCTCCGGAAGCAAAAAGACGATGCAGATAAAAAAATAAGTGATAAAGAATCCGAGGGCAAAAAAGCCATCCGGACTCAAAACGATAAGCTCGTCAATTCAATCGATACCATTGTCGGGGATACAGAAAAGGATTCAAAGACGCTGAAGCCGGAATTTGCGAATCAGCTTATCGAACAAGCTACCGTGAAAATCAAAGAAACTTCCTCTCTTCTTGATCAAACTGTTGTAATGGTTCATAAAGCAATTGATGAACAACAGTTGTCAATTGTTTCGGGTACGCTGGAGTCCTTCCGTAACACTGGTAAAGAAGCTTCAAAAAATGCGAATACGATTGCCGGTAACTCCGAAAAAGGAGGGAAACAAACTTCCGACAATATGATCGCTTCATACAGCGATGTGGTCAAGCAGCTTAAGGATGGTATGGATGGTGAATTGCAACATTATTCAGCTGAGCTTGACAAAACCATCCAGGAGTGCCGTGTAAAATTTGATGAAGAGCTTGCAGTCGCGAAAACCGACATGAATACCAAAGCCAATGATGTGTTTGCCGAAAATGATAAGATGGTTGCCGATAGTCGTCAGCAGTTAAAAGATGCGGCCAAAGATGCAAGCGAAGTAAGTCTGTGGGATGTGTTTGAAGCAATAGGAAGTTTTTTGTGGGGTGTGCTTAAAGCGATCGGTTTGATCCTTCTTGTTTTGGCTGCAATTCTGCTGATCATAGCCGTGCTGGTTGCTCTTTTTTACGGTCTTCTTGCATTGATCGCATACTTCGGTGGCGCGGCATTGTCGATGCTTCTTCTAACAATGGCTGAAATATTTGTTGCGTACTTACTTGAGGTTTTGGCAGCATATACAATCTATTTTATTGTGATTGGTGTCGCTATAAGCCTCAAAATGTATTACGACAAAGCCACAGATAAAACACTTACTCGCAATCAGAAGGCAGAAGGTTATGGCGAGGCTACTGTT
>JBKJMR010000211.1:0-3353 GCA_046596275.1 Bacteroidia bacterium
CGTTTTAACGGTTCATTTACTGAGAAAGATGTAAGTTTTGTCTTGCAACCCGCCAAAACCTGCTCATCAAACGGACCCGGAAGCTCATCGATAACGGTTGCAATTTCTATTGCGGCAAAATCGTCTGTGTTTTTATCTGCTAAAAGATCAATAAAATTTTCGAGGTAATTGGCGAAATCCAGGCCGGTTTCCCAACAAGCAGCAATCAAAACAGCCCGTTCTTTTGTATAATCTTCGTCTGAAATAATTTCAAGTAATAATTTCTGCGATTCATTTTCCTTCAGCACTGCCAATACATCCGCACGTGATTCGCGCAGCTCAGGATTTGTAAGCTGATTTACCAGCTCACTTTTAGTTTTGTCATCTGTTTTTGCAGGAAGCGTTTCAAGGATCTTCTCCGGCACCTCACCAAAAAATGCAGAAACATATTCTTCCGATTCATGATAAAATGGGTCGGAAACTTTTTCGTCTTTCTTATTATTATTCTTCTCTGCCATGATGCAAATTTACGAAAGGGAACGAATTACGAATCAAACGAATATACGAAACTGAATAAAAGGCAAGGTTAATTGCAAAATTCGCGGTATTCGTTTTGATTCGTAATTCCTCCCCCCTAATTTATCTCTCACCGAAAACAGAACTTCCCACCCGGATCATTGTGCTTCCTTCTTCAACAGCGTTTTTCCAGTCAGAGCTCATTCCCATAGATAGCGTTTTTATTTCGGAGTTTTTATTTCGGAGAATGTGGAAGAAATCTTTTAGCAATTTGAATTCCTTGCGTACTTGATTTTCATCTTCAGTGTTTGTTGCCATTCCCATTAATCCTTCAAAGCGAACGTTCGGATATTTTTCTCCGGAAGCGGAATTTAAAACTGATTCTGCCTCTTCAATTGAAAAGCCGAATTTGGTTTCTTCCTGCGCAATGAAAATTTGCAGCAATACAGGAATAATCCGGTTGCATTTGCCCGCTTCTTTATTTATTTCTGCCAACAATTTTTCTGAATCAACAGAATGAATAAGATGAACAAACGGCGCGATCTGTTTTACTTTATTTGTTTGCAAATGACCTATCAAATGCCAGCGGATATCTTTAGGTAGCGCTTCGTATTTCGGTAGAATTTCCTGCACACGATTTTCACCGAAGTCGCGCTGACCTGCATTATACGCTTGAAGAATTTGTTCGTTTGATTTTGTTTTGGAAACAGCGATCAACGTTACTTCTTTTGGAAGCTGTTTTTTGAGATCGGAAATATTGCTGGCTATTGACATTTAATTCAAAGATTCAAAGATTTGAATTGTTATTCTGAAAGGGAATAAATAACTAAACCACTTCGCATTTTTGGTTCTACCCAGGTGGTTTTGGGCGGCATGATGTTTCCTGCGTCGGCGATACGTTTTAACTCATCCATCTGAACAGGATATAAACCGAATGCTGCTTTGAATTTCCAATTGTCAACCTGGTTTTTTAATTCTTCAAAACCTTTTATCCCGGAAACAAAACCAATTCTCGAATCCGTTTTCAGATCGTGAACACCGAGGATGGGTGAAAGGATACGCTGCGTGAGCAAATAGGCATCGAGCGATTCGACAGGTTCTTCGTCATGACTTAATTCTTTGTGCAGAATTAATTCATACCAGTTGCCATCAAGGTAAAGTGAAAAGGTGTGTTTTTGTGAAGGGCGAAAAATTGTTGCACCGTGCTCAACGATCTCAAAATCTTTTTTCAGCGCTTCAAGAAATTCTTCATTGCTTAAACCGTTGAGATCTTTTACAACGCGATTGAAATCGAAAATTTTCATTTGAGACTCCGGAAAAAATACGCCGAGATAATAATTCCATGGCTCTTTTCCTGTATAACCCGGATTTTTTGCGCGCCGTGATTGTCCGAGCAATGTAGATGAAGCTGAACGATGATGTCCGTCTGCAATGTAAATAGCAGGAACTTTTTCGAAATGAGCGGCCAGCTCTTTCACTTCCTTCGCATCATCAATTACCCATAGCATATGATGCACACGATCGGTTGTTGTGAAATCGTATTCGGCGCGATTTGAAGTTGCCTTCGCTGTGATAGTTTCAATTCCCTGCTGATCGGGATAACAAAACAAAACAGGCTCTGCATTAAAATCACACACTTCAAGATATTCCATCAGCTTCTTTTCACGGTCAGTTAAGGTCTGCTCGTGAATTTTAATTTTTCCTTCCAGGTAATCATTAATGCTTGTGCAGGCAATGATCCCGGTAAATGTATTTCCTAATTTTTGCTGGCGATAAACATAGTAGCAAGGCGTTTCATCCTGCGTAAATATTTTCTCTTCGCGAAATGATTCATACTGTGCTTTTACTTTTTTCAAACGATCGGGCGAGCCGGGTTTTGTCTTTTTTCCATCGTTAAAATCGGGATGAATGACATGAAGAAAGGTAAACGGGTTGCTGCGTAATTTTTCGTGCAGATCGCCCGTTGAATAATTGTCCACGGAACGCGAAGCTACCAGCTGAACTTTATCGCGGGTAGGGCGGATGCCTTTGAATGGGATAATTTGTGCCATGGAGAAAATTCAAGATTCAATATTCAAAATTGTAGTTCGATAATTTTGAATATTGAATATTGAATGTTGAATTTTTAAGAGTTTAATGCTACGATGATTTTTTCGGCTAGTTCAATTCCGATTCGTTCTTGTGCTTCGTCGGTGGCTGCGCCGATGTGTGGTGTTAAGGAAATTTTCTCGTGCGTTAAAATGTCCTTCATCGGTTCTGGCTCATTGACAAAAACATCGAGAGCAGCTTGTGCTACTTTTCCTGAGTTTAATGCTGCGATCAGATCGTTTTCATCAATTACTCCGCCGCGTGAAGCATTTGCAATATAAACGCCGGTTTTCATAATTGCGAATTGATCTGCGCCGATCACTTTTCCACCCGGAACATGCAGCGTAAGAAAATCTGCTTCTTCCAAAACTTTATCCATCGCAAGCGTTTCTATTTTCACTTTTATCGGTGAAACGCCGTGAATGTCAATTTCAATTAATGCTTCAGTAAGGAAAGGATCGTGCGCAATTACTTTCATGCCGATTCCTAAACCGATTTTCGCAACTTCTTGTCCGATTCGGCCGAATCCGATTACGCCAAGTGTTTTTCCTTTGAGCTCAATTCCTTTTGAATATTTTTTCTTGAGCGCGTCAAATTCAGTTGCGCCTTTCTTCGGCATTTCACGATTTGAATCATGCAAGAAACGAACCATTCCGAAAAAATGTGCGAATACTAATTCAGCAACCGAATGCGAAGAAGCTGCAGGCGTATTGATCACCTGGATTCCTTTTCCGCGTGCGTAATCCACATCAATATTATCCATTCCAACA
>JBKJMR010000244.1:0-2959 GCA_046596275.1 Bacteroidia bacterium
AAGTGGGCATCGCTAACCGTCACAAAAAAGCTGTCGTGACACTCAAGCAGGGAGACCTGATTGACTTTTACAGCAATCTCTGATAATTAATAAACCTATAGAGAGAAATGGCACTTAAAAAATTCCGTCCGCTAACGCCCGGACAACGACACAGGACAAATGTTACCAATGGTGACATTACCTCGTCGACACCTGAAAAAAGCTTGCTTGCACCGATTTCTAAATCAGGTGGACGTAACAACACAGGTAAAATGACCATGCGCTACATCGGCGGTGGACACAAACGCATGTATCGTATTGTCGATTTCAAACGCGACAAGCATGATGTTCCTGCAGTTGTAAAAACAATTGAGTATGATCCGAACCGTACAGCACGTATCGCTCTTCTCAATTACTCAGATGGCGAAAAACGTTACATCATCGCTCCGGCCGGCTTAAAAGTTGGTATGAAGATCATGTCGGGCAAAAAAGCAATTCCTGAAGTAGGAAACGCACTTTTCCTTTCTGATATTCCATTAGGAACGATCATCCATAACATTGAATTACGTCCTGGCCAGGGCGCGAAGATTTCCCGCTCTGCAGGATCTTTCGCTCAGCTCAGCGCTCGTGAAGGCCGCTTCGCAACATTGCGTCTTCCTTCAGGTGAAACACGTTCAGTACTTGTAACATGTCTTGCTACAATCGGAACAGTTTCCAATTCAGATCATAATCTTCAGAGCGATGGAAAAGCTGGTCGTAACCGTTGGTTAGGCCGCCGTCCACGTACACGTCCGGTAGCGATGAATCCAGTGGATCATCCTATGGGTGGAGGAGAAGGCCGCGCATCTGGTGGTCACCCACGCTCACGTTCTGGTAAGAAGTCTAAAGGACTTAAAACACGCTCACTGAAAAAAGCTTCGAACAAGTATATCATTGAACGACGCAAAAAATAATTAAAATAAGAAAATGGCACGTTCGCTGAAAAAAGGCCCATTCGTGGAGCCAAGTCTTGAGAAAAAGATCGTCAACATGAATGCTGGCGGAAAAAAGGCTGCAATCAAAACCTGGTCACGCCGGTCAATGATTACTCCTGATTTCGTAGGGCATACATTCGCAGTGCACAACGGAAATAAATTCATCCCTGTGTACGTAACTGAAAACATGGTTGGTCACCGCTTAGGAGAATTTGCTCCGACACGTACCTTCCGTGGTCACTCAGGAAACAAAGACAAAGCTTCCGGAGCTAAACCGGCTGGCAAATAATAATTGATTCTAACGACAAGATAATATGTCACGCAGAAAAGAACTTGTAGCGAACGAACGTAAAGAAGCGATGAAGACCACCTACATCGCACGCCTTCGCAACGTACCAACCTCACCGCGCAAAATGCGCCTGGTTGCAGATATCATCCGTGGAAAAGAAGTTTTCAAAGCACTTAACATTCTTCGTTTCACAGACAAAGAAGCTGCAGGTCGTTTAGAAAAATTACTTCGCTCTGCTATCGCTAACTATGAAAAGAAATCAGGCAGCACAGCACAGGCTGATGAGCTTTTCATCAAAACCATCATGGTTGACAGCGGAGCAATGCTGAAAAGAATTTCTCCGGCACCACAAGGTCGCGCGCATCGCATTCACAAGCGCTCGAATCACGTGACGCTTATCCTTGATCAAGTTACCAACGCATAATTATCACAATAGAAATAAGCACCTAATGGGACAAAAAGCAAATCCAATCGGCAACAGGCTGGGAATCATACGTGGTTGGGAATCCAACTGGTATGGCGGCAAACATTACGCTGACAAATTGGTGGAAGATGAAAAGATCCGCAATTACCTGAAAGCACGTCTGTCAAAAGGCAGCATTTCTAAAATTGTGATCGAGCGCACAATGAAGCTTATCACCGTTACTATTCATACTGCACGTCCCGGTATCATTATCGGAAAAGGTGGTAAGGAAGTTGACAAGCTGAAAGAAGAGATCAAAAAGCTGACGAAAAAAGAAGTTCAATTGAACATCTTTGAAATCAAACGTCCGGAGCTTGATGCACGATTAGTTGCAGACAGCATCGCACGCCAGATCGAAGGCCGTATCTCTTTCCGTCGCGCAGTTAAAATGTCGATTGCTTCAACCATGAGAATGGGTGCTGAAGGAATCAAAGTAAAATGTTCCGGTCGTTTGGCAGGAGCGGAGATTGCCCGCGTTGAAGGTTACCATGAAGGTCGCGTTCCGTTGCACACTCTTCGTGCTGATATCGATTACGCACTTGCAGAAGCTCATACTTCTTACGGCCGCATCGGCATCAAAGTATGGATCATGAAAGGCGAGCTTTACGGAAAAATCGATCTTTCACCAAATTCACAGGCAGCAGTTCGTGAGAAAAAAGCTCCTGCAAATACAGGTGGTGGTCGTGGAAACCGTCAGCGCAGAAACAATAATGGTCCAGGAAATACCCGTCGCGAAGGCGGATCTAACGAAAGTAAATAATATAAGGACGGTTAAATTCGTCCCGCTATAGAACAACTATCATGAGCTTACAGCCGAAAAGAACAAAGTACAGGAAGATGCACAAAATGAAGATCCGTGGCAAAGCTACGCGCGGAACACAACTTTCATTTGGCTCTTTTGGTATCAAAGCAATTGAAGAATGCTGGATGACCGGCAAACAAATCGAAGCAGCCCGTGTCGCAATGACCCGTTTCCTGAAACGTGAAGGCCAGGTTTGGATCCGCGTATTCCCTGATAAGCCAATTACCAACAAACCTGCAGAGGTTCGTATGGGAAAAGGTAAAGGAGCTCCCGAGTATTGGGTAGCGGTTGTAAAGTCAGGAACTGTGTTGTTCGAAGCGGAAGGAATTCCGATGGAAACAGCAAAAGAAGCTCTTCGTCTTGCAGCACAGAAATTGCCTATCGCAACTAAATTCATCGTGCGCAACGACTATTCAGCGGATAACGCATAAACTCACTCGAGATGAAACAGA
>JBKJMR010000686.1:0-16325 GCA_046596275.1 Bacteroidia bacterium
GGAAAAAAGATTTGCATCCAGCTTTACTACTTCATCGTAAGCTGTCGGGAGAATTAAAAATCCGGAACGTGTGCAAATTCCCCAGCCGCCGAGCGTATCGGAAACCTGGTTGAGGTAAATGGAAAGCAGCGTGTCTTCGAGCACGATCATATTATCGAAAGCAGGTGTAAGCACTTTTCCTGACAGATCGATGGCGAATGCTTTCCGGTCTTTTTCTACAATCGCGAGGCCTTTGTTGAATGGATTTGCAGCATCGTATTGCGGTGTGATGACAATATGTTTGGCGGTATCGGCGTAGCCCCATTTTAATCCCACGCGAACAGGAAGCAAAAGACGTGGATTGCCCACGTCTTTTATTTTCTGTGCTGTAGCAGAATGAGCGAGTAGTATTAAAATACAAAACACGCTTTTCCGCAAATGGGATTTCCAACTCATAGTTTCTCGATTAGCGCGTCAAGGTCGCTGCTGTTTGAAACGGTTTGGGATGAATTTTGTAATCTAAAGACGGAACGATCGGATTTCTTTTTTGCGAGTCCGTTTAAAAAATCATTGCTGCTGAGCATGGTTACTTTATTTGTTCCGCGCAAAACTCCGATGATGCACGAGTTTCTTGTCGGTACGTAAGTCAATGTCGGATTTGATGTTCCGTTGTAAGCAGAAACCATCCGGCCATCCAATGCAACAAAATAGATCGCAACATTGTGTCGTTGATTTTCAAAATCAGCATCATCGAAATGAAACTCTGCAATGGTTTGTTCGGGAGCTCCATATATAAGCCATTGGTCCCAGTTGTGAAGCCCGAAACTAGTAATACGTGTTTTGCGCTGGTAAGGAGTTGTTGCTGCGATCTCTTTTCTTTTTTCCTGGCGCGCGGCTTCATTGGCTGTAAATGTTTCCATCTTCCTGCGGAATTCCGTCATCGCCTGTTTGTAATCATTTCCTTTCAGAGATGGAAATACATTGGTAGAAAAACTTTTTGAAGGACCGGAAAGATCGAGATCGTACATACAGGTGTTGCTGTCTTTCATGGTGAGCTGTGCCGCATTCCATTCTGTTTCATAGATCCATTTATTTTTTTCCGGATCAGTTCCGCTTCCTGCATATTGCCAAAGTAAACCTTCATAACCAGAAAGTTCAGGATGATTCTGCACATCTACATCGATATTAATAACCGGTTTTGCCGGATCATATAATTTCGGCTCAGCAGGTTTAAAAAAAGATCCACCGACTTCTTTGGTTAATCTTTCACGCACCCGGTTTATTTCTGCTTTTCCATTTGCTGTAACGTAATTCCATTGTGCTTTTGCCGTATCCATTTGATAAAACGAATACGTTGCATCGTCGTACGAAGAAGCAAAATCCATGTCAATTGATTTGCCTTTTGCAATTGCAACCGGACTTCCGTTTTGCGTTCCGTTTATTTCAAACATTCCTGCCGAAGTAAAAACATGTTCTGTGGCAGCTGAATCGTAAAACATGGAAATGCCTGAGGCGATAATTTCGCCGGGCGAATAAAAAGCGCGGTAATGAATTTGTACATCACCTTTTACGGGCTCACCTTTCAGATCTACAAAAGTACCTGCCGGAATAAAAATTTTCGTTCCTTCCGCCAGCTCGATCGTATCGGCTTTATCTGTGTTAATGGTGAAATCCCGGAAAGGAACATCATTTTCCAGTACGGGATCAACTGCGCGACGACGTGTATTGTCTGCAAGATTTGAACCTTGATTGCAGGAAGCAAGCCAAAGTAAAAGCAGGGCAGCAGAAAAGGTCCCCGTTCGGATAAACAACGTTGTTTTCATGGTAGCGTATCTATTGTTTAATCTCATAATACGCGTAAACAGGAAAAGTCACTGAAGTTGGAAAATAAATTTTTTTGGGGAGGTTGGTGGTCGGGAAAAGGTTGGTGGTTGGTGGTAAAGGTTGGGTTGGTGGTAAAAAAGCAGTTAACTAAACACAACATTTTTTTACTACCAACCTTTTACTACCACCAACCACCAACATTTCCTACAGGCTTCCGAATTGCGTGGTTAAATGTCCGGCAACTTCACGGGTAACTGCTTTTTGGCGCGGGAAGAATGCGGTGAAATAAACGATCAGCGGAATGAGGATTCCGAAAAGAATTAAAGAAAAGGTAAAGAGCATTTGGGCAGCCATGGATGGAAAACCTTCGTTAACAATGATCTTGTTTTTCCTGACCATGACGAGCGCTGCGGCAGCTGAAGATTTTTTTACAACCAGCAGGGTGGAGGTGCGCATGGAAAGTTTGTATTGTGGAAATTCCTGTGCGATGGAGTTTCTTACCTGGTCGATAGTGATGGGTTGATTGATGAGAACTTTCATTTGTAGCGGTTTGATTGAGGGAAAAGTACGAAATCCATGGAAGCCACAAAAAGAATAAGTCATCCTCCATTGTGAAATGACTTATTTAACCAACCGGTAAAAAAGCGAATCAAAAGGTCACCTGCAAAGTCATCCAGAAATTACGCGGATCGGAAGGCAGAATTCCAGGTCCGGGATATCCTTCGGCACGGCGGGTGAAGTATGAAGTATTGAGAATATTGTTGATGCCTGCGGAGGCAGATAAACACTTCCAGGTGTAGGTAACAGAATAATCAAGGATTGCATAGGCCGGGATAATTCCAAAGATTGCCGCCGGTGTATATTCCGAATTAGACGCATCGGAAAATTGTTGGGAAGTATAAGCGTATTTGGCGCTCATCGCAAGCTTTTTGTATTTCCAGGCAATGCCGGTACGGAAAATATGCGCTGGAACAAGCTCCACTTTTTTCCCTGTGAAAGCGCTTTGTTCGCTTCCGGTATACTTCGCGTCGATCAATGAATAATTTATGAATGTGGACAGGTTGTGAAGCGTTTTAAAGCTGTGCAACCAATTGTATTCGATGAATAATTCTGCACCAAGATTCCGGCTGTTGGAAACGTTTGTGCGGAAATTATAGAGCGAATAGGTCAGCGAATCTTCGCGAATTACAGTGCCGATGCGGTTGTTATAGCGCAGATAAAAAACACCGGCATCAATATACAATGCATCGGGAATCATCCAGTGCATTCCGAGGTCGGCCGTGTACCCGCTTTCATCTTCGAGGTTGGGATCAACACGGAAATTAGCATTAACCACGCGCATGTCATTGAAGTTGATAGAACGATAATTCTGGCTGATGTTCGCATACAAATCAATATTGTCGGTTAAGCGGTATTGTGTTCCGAAACCGAACAGGACAAGTTGGCGGTTGCTCACACGGTATTCATCGTTCCATTCGCGAAGCAGAAGATTTCCCGCGATGTCACGGTATTCAGTTTTGTAATAACCATCAGAAACCGTTCGAATATTTTCATAACGGATTCCCGGAGTAATGTTGAGCTTATCAGACAAGTAAAAAATGTTTTCTGCGAAAAGTGCGATGTTGCGGCTCGGGAAAAAATATTCGGATTGTGTTGCACCTTCTGTTTCCAGTAAATAGAAATTCGGTTCTGCGGAATTGTCTGCCTCTCCCTGCAGCTGATTTGTGTTGCCGGAATACACACGCGCACCCACTACGAAAACGCTGCTCATACTATCACCAATGGTATAATAATGAAGCGCGCGCAGTTCAGAGCCAATGTTGTTGTAGCGATCAGAAAGCAATTTTCTATTCGCGGTGGTATCGTCAGCGCGATCAGGGCGTTCGAGGTAACCAAGCGCCATGCGTGATGCGTGTAAGCCAAACGTACACCAGCTGATCCGCCAGTTGTTATTCGGTTTATAATTGACCGTAATAGCAGCGAGGTTCCAATTCACACTGAACCAATTCCTGTTGCGGTAGCTGGCCGAAGGATCCCGTGCAAACTGCTGATCACTGAGTCCGCCGGGTTGTTTAGCCAGGTATTGCATGTGCGTATACTCTGCACGAATGCTGAGCTTTTCCGTTGGCTTGTATTGAATCATGCCATAACCACAATGTAATCCGAATTGCGAATTGGGCCTCCAGCCGTTTCCGCGTTTGTACTGGTAAAAAGAATAGTAGCTGATCTTCCCAACCGTTCCGGATAAGCTGGTAAACGAATTCAAGAATCCAAACGATCCGCCTGACAACCTGCTTACCGTGTGAATGCGGCTCGTGTCAGGATCTTTGAACCGAAAGTTGATTAGTCCACCGAATTGTGTTCCGTACTGCAAGCTTGCTGCTCCTCTTATGATTTCAATTCGGCCCAGCGCTTCGGTAGGCGGACTGTAATAACTTTCCGGGTAGCCGAGCGCGTCTGCGCTGATATCATAGCCGTTCTGTCGCGTGTTAAAATTGGAAACGCGATTCGGATTCAGACCACGTCCGCCAATACCAAGCTGCACACCCGCGCCGTCGTTTTCAAATACATTAATCCCCGGAATCTTAGAATACAACTGGCGCGCTGAATTTGCAGCGAGATTAGCCTGTATGTCGTCGGGATAGATGACAGCGGTTTTTTTACCTGCATAAATGGAAGTTCCTTCAATATTGTTGAGCCGGGTGATCCCGAAAGAATTATCTTTTTTCGCGGCAATCACCACTATTTTCTGATCATAAATGATCGCAGTCAGGTAAATGTTCAGGCTGGTGTCCCTGGTTCCGTTAATTTTTATTTGTTGCGGGTAATAGCTATCTGCATCTGCGTTCAACCGCACTTCCTTTTTTCCCGGAGCTAATTGAAAAGTAATGCAGCCCGAACTATCGCTTGTGAGCATGCTATCCGTCCCGTAAATGTGCACAGCGGCTACCGGAAAACCCGTAACAGCATCTTTCACGCAAATCGAAATTGTTGATTGCGCATAAGTATCCAGGCAAACCAGCAGGAGGATTGCAAACGGCAGAAAAAGTTTGAATTTACTTCTGCGCATAGGGCAAGATCCAGTGTTTGTTTGTGAATGGATTATTTGTTTGTGCGGATAGATCAGTTGTAGGATCAACGATTAATGTGCTGCCACGTCCATTGAGCGTAACATAACATTCGCTGCGCACGGAAGGATTCTGAAAACCGAGCCTTGCATATTCTTCACGCAGAAAATGTGCGTAGTCAACCATCATATCGGGTTGAGTAGCTACCATCTTCTCCTGCATCGGCGTGAGGTACATACTATTCATGATCTCTGTCTCGCGACCCGTCTTTGCATCACGCACATAAAAAAAAGCGGTTCCTGCTTTTTCCATCAGCATCACGCGCCACGACCAGCGATAACCTTGCTCCGTCCAGAAAAGATCGCCAGGGTAAAGCAAATACCGGAAAGGCATAACAAGCTGAATGAAAAAGTGAAGACTCAATACACCGATAAGCAAACGATTCAATACGGGTGTCACTGTATGCTCACGCAGTTCTGGTTGTGCGCGTGATTTGCCAGGAAGAAAGTTTCGCAGCGAGGCGATGATACGCTCGTGGAAAGAATCAGTAAAAAAGATTACTGTAAGCGCAATCATGATGTATGGAAACATTCCGATGTTGAAGAACATTGCTGTCAATCCGTGAAAAATTACTACGAGGATATAACCGACTTTAATTGTCCGCCGGTTGATGAGCAGCAAGCCGATGAACAGATCGTATGCACAGCCAAACCATACAAAAACGTACGCCACCCATTCCTGTTCCAACAACGGACCGATGATTGGAAAATGATTGAACGCAGGCAACCAAAGCTTCAGCGGCATTGCTTCGAGCAGCCATTCACTGTTTATCTTGGCAACACCTGCGAAAAAATAAACAAGGAGCAGCTGTAGCTTGATTGTCCACACCATGTAAGCAGGCACATGCGTTCGGATGAGTGACGGGCGTAATTTTGCATCGACAGAAAAATATCGGTGAGCCGGAAGAAAGATGAGCAGAAAGCTCACGATCGACACGAAATAATAATGGTTGAGGTAATTCGTTTTGTCGATTAGCTCGACATATGTGAAGAGCAGGAAAAAAATAATCGTTGCGTACCGGTAAAGAAATCCTGCCGCAATCAAAATTGTGCTGGCGAGCATGATAAAAAATACGGCGTACATACCTTCTGCAGGCAGCGGGTTGATCCACTCAAAACCGTAATAGGGAAAAAGCACTTTCGGCGCAACATACATTTGGACTATCCATCCTTTAAGGATAAACCGGAGTGTCGAAGCAAACATCAGTATACCGAATGCGATGCGGAAAACCGCTAGTGGCGTAATGGATACCTGCTTCGTGAGTAGGTTGCTTGAAAGGCTAGTCGCCATCGGTATCCTGGTAAGTAATTACGATCCCAAGATTGGAAGGCATGTCCGTTTTCAGCAAGATGAGCAAACGTTTCACTGCAACGTAAGCAGTATCAACAAGGGCAGGGTTGCTTATCACCTGCGCAGACAAAGGATCAGGGATGGCCTGCAATTTCGTTTTTGCATCGAGAAAACGTTGCTGGATTGCAGTATTAAGTGACCCTGATTGATATTGCGAGCCGAGGTGATCGAGGTAATTGTCGAGGCCCTGGCCATCTGTACCGTTCGCACTTCTGCCGAGGTAAAAATTTTCAATATTATTCAGAGTAGCTGAAGCAAGCCACACCGACTGATTTGAGTAATACCCCTCACATTTTTCAGGAAGCGGTACATTGAGAGAAAGTTTTCCGAGTGGAATCCCGATCCGTGCATTTTTGATCATCTCGAGATCGTAGTTCAACTGATTGACAACGTAGCCTAATGAGCTGCCGATGCTGTTGCCGTTTGAAGCAATGAATGTTGCGCGATAACCTGACGTCCATGCAGTCAGCACATTTTGCGTGTGTGTTGCAAGATGAGACACCAGATTTGCCAGGTAAGTCTTGCGGTTTGCGGAGGAGAAATAGCTTACGATTGCTGCGTCGCTTGTGTTTCGTCCATACAGTAGGTAATCAATCGCCGGGAATCCCTTTGCGTCGAGGTTGCTGGCGAGAAACAAATTGTATGTGCCGTTTGAAATGTTTACCTGGATCTGCGCAGTATCTGTAGGAAACGTGTTACAGTTGGTTCGGAAAGTTTCAGTTTCGGATGGGCCAAACTCGAAAGCGCACACGGATTGGTAAGCCCTATACGCGTTAAGAAAAGCGGATCGTAGCGCATACAACCCGGTAAGATCCGGGGAAGAATTGAAAGCGGCGGTGCGGATGGACAATGTATCCACCTTACTGTCCAGGTTAGTGAAATTCGGAATTATCACTGAATCGGCATAGTTGGCAAGCAACGCAGACCTGTCGAATGTATCTTCAGGATCGTCAGGCAAATTGTCATCCTTTTTGCAGCCGGTGAAAATAATAGCCGAAACGGTCACGAAGATTGTCGTTGCTGTCAGCAGGAGCCGGTACTTTTTCATGCGCTTCGTCATAGTCCTTTAATTGAAGAAGTGACTTTGCAGAAACCGATTCCGCAAAGTCACTTAGTTTATTCACTTCGTATTTTATTCTAGAGCACTGTCTTGATATCTTCCAGCCCATAAATAGAGCTGATCATATCGCGGGCAAGATCCAGGTTTGTGGTGGTTGCGCTGTAAAGATTCGTACCGATGTATCCGCGAACCTGTGCGATTTGCGTGTCGTTCATCAGGCGGGACGGGTTGTATTTCAATGCAATCAGGAATCCAATCGCTTCAGAAAGTGAGTGGTTGCGTTGTGCATCATCAGCAATATTGGTCTTTGCTTTGTTCAGGTAGCTGATGATGGTAGCCGCGAGGTATTTATCCCAGTTCTGGCGGATGATTGCTACCTGCGCATCTTTGCGGGCATGATCATCGTTAGAGATTGCAGCGCGGCCGGTCAGGAATGCATTCATCATTGTCGCGTTTGTTCCCATAAGCGCGTTACGCTCGTTGCAGTATTTTCCCCAGTAACGAACGCCTGTTTGGTTGGTCGGGAAATCCAGCGGCACGCCGAAGTAACCGAACGCTTCATCCCAATGGTGTTCCATTGCTGTTCCTTCGCCCGGTAAAACAGTAGTGTTGTCTACGCTCGATCCGATTTGCGAAGCATCGAGATAATAAGAGGTGGCCTGGTAATAAAAACATCCGCCCATTAATCCTTTTTCAATTACTTGTCCCCATTCGATTCCATTTGCATCGCACAGGTATTTTTTTGTCGGGTCTGATCCACTTACTACAACACCTGCAACACCATTGCTTCCGCTTACTGTCGAATTGCTGACGAGCGCAAGGCTGTCCATGAATGCTTCGAACATGAGCTGATCAATCGCATATACTTTATTCTTGATCTGCTTGCCGCAGTTATTGAGAACAGAATCACTGAACGGGCTGCCGGAATTGGTGTACATGTTCTTCATCTGAACAGCAGAAAGAACAGTGTTCTGCGTATTACCGGTTTTCATGTAAGTGCCAAGAGCCGCCATCATGTCGAGACGGTAAGTCTGGCCAATGTGGTTAACGTTGGTGAAATTGTATGTCGTAGGTACGCTATAGGATGGGGTAACCGGAGTAGGTTCCACCACGTCTTTTTTGCAACCGGTGAATGCCATTCCGGCAACAATTGAAGTAAGGACAAGTCCCTGTAGACGATTCATAGGATGAGTTTGTTAGATGGTTTTAGGTGAGCGCAAAGGTGCTGCAGGAGAGCTTAGGGGACAATACCTTGTATTAGGTATTATCTTTTGGGCGTAACTTCTTCTTACTTACAGGCATGTCTTTTGTTTAAAGAAAATTAAGATGAGGGGTATTGTTTGGATGTTGGACTGGGCCAATGCTATTAAGCTTAAGTGCATTTTTGCCTCCACCAATTCAGTGAATGAGAGGACAGGACGCACCTGCGACGGCGGTATATTCAGCGTAGAAATTTGCGCTGTCAAAAAGAGAAAGGCTGTTTTATCCGGGAATAAGTGTTTGTAAACGTTTGTGGGCGTATAGGGGTTTTACAAGCTATTGGTATGTAATTACTTATAACAAACGTGGGGGAGGTCTTAAACCTCGAAGGTTTAAGACCTCCCCCAGAATGCAAAACACAGTATAAGCCGTTTCTATCCGAAGGGAAAAAACTGATTAAGTCAGGATCCTTTCCTTTTCTGATTAGCTTAATTAATGACATCCAATTACGTTGCGGCTGATTACCGCGCCATGAATGACACGTATAAAAAAAGTGTTGAGGCTTTTAACTTATCGACCGTTTAAAGGAAAACAAAAAATAGACTTAAGATATTCGGGGATGTTCGGACAAGTCAACGCAAGCTTACAGCATGTTTTTAAGTAAGCCCAAAAAATTTTCCGGCTGTATTACTCTACACAAGAAAAATTTAATTTTTCAACTAAACTCTACTTCTGCAAGGGAATTTGCTTTTGCATCCACATCAATTTCCAAAGGCTCATCACCGACAAAAATCACTTTCATTCCGGCAGCTTTTCCGAATTCCATATCGCTTTGAGAATCTCCGATCATGACAGATTTTGAAAAATCAATTTCCGGAAAATCTTTTTGTGCTTGCAGCGCCATGCCCGTTCCTGGTTTTCTCATTGGAGAATTTTCGGAAGCTGCTTGCGGTGCATAATACACGCGCTCAATTTTTCCGCCGGCCTTTTCTATTTCCGCTTGCATATGCGCATGAATTGCAGCAAGATCTTCGTGTGAATAAACACTTTTTGCAATTCCCTGCTGATTGGTGACAACAATGATCCTTCCGAATTGTTTTGAAAAACGCGCGATTGCTTCAGGTGCACCGGGAAGAAATTCAAATTCATCCACACGTTTTACATAATCGCCGATAAGACGAACATTGATCACGCCATCGCGGTCGAGGAAAAGTGTCCAGGATTTATCGATGTGGAGGTTGGGGATTGTGGTCATTGGCACAAATGTACTGAAAGAAAAAATTCAAAAAAGAAAACCCAAATTTCAAGTAGTCTTGGAATTTGGGTTTTTATTAACTAAAAAATTATCCTCTAATAAACAATCACATGCTGCACACTCTGCAATTTATCATCCGCAAGTCGCACCAAATACAATCCCGAACCAAACGCAGAAAGATCAATCTGCTTTTTATACGATCCTGAAAAGCGATTCATTTCCTCTATGTAAACCAACTTTCCATCGGCGCTGAAAATGCTTACGGAATAGTTTGTTGCTTTTGATGAAGAAAACGAAAGATCAAAAATTCCATTGCTTGGATTCGGCGCTATGAAAAATTCAGGACCCGCTTGCTCTTCGATACTGTTCACTAAAACAGCAGGTGACATTCCGGAAAAACAATTCTGTGTGCTGTGCGCCTCTACAGAATAATTTCCAACTACAGTCGCGTTATAATATTGTGATGTTGCGCCCGTGATCGGTGTTCCATTCAAATACCATTGATAAAAAGTAGCAGGAATTGAACAAACCATCGTCCATCCGAAAACGTAAACGGTTGGTGTTGGTACTAACGGATGAACTGTGATCGATTTGTTGTAAACGAAAGAGCAACCATTTGTATCCACTGCTGTCACCACAAATGTTGTCGACATCGGGGGAAATGCAATTACTGTATCGCCACTCGTAACATTGAGAGAAGCTGCGGGCGCCCAGGAATACGTGTAATTCGAATTGCTTGCATAAAGCGAAATCGTATCACCATAGCACATCAGGATCGGCCCACCGCTGACAGAGAACGAAGGATTCGGCAGAACTGTAATGCGAACTGAATCGGTATAAGAACATCCGTTGATGTCGGAAACTGTTACAACATATGTATTGGAATTGTTCGCACTTATTCCCGGTGCTGCGATATGCGAATTGCTTAATCCTGTTGCAGGCGACCAATCATAATTTATTCCGCCGCTTGCATTCAGCTGCACGTATGAAGAAGTACAATACGCAGAATCCGCTCCTGCATTTGCAACAGGTGAAGTGTTAACAGTAATTACCTGCGCAGTGGAATCTGTTCCGAAACCATTTGTTGAAACGAGTGAAACAGTATAGGTTCCGCTTGCATTCCAGCTTACTGTGGGATTTTGCAATGTTGAAGAAGAAGGATTTCCACCGGGGAATGTCCAGCTCCAGGAAGTTGCTGCAGGTGCGGAAAGATCTGTAAATGTCATCGCTGCATTTTCACAAACATTTCCGGGAGTGGTGAATGCTGCAACAGGCGAAGCATTTACTACTGCGTTGATGTTAATGTTGTCGATGTATAAATTGTTTCCGTGACGACCGTGATTTTTGAAAGCAAACAACACATCATTTTGTCCGGCATATGCAGAAATATTTATTGTTTCATTTCTCCATTGTGCATTCGTAGGAACAAAAGCGGAAGTTTGATTTGCAACTGTTGAAAGTGTTGCACCGCCTTTCAGATAAATGGAATTCCAGGTTGTTCCGCAATCTGTTGACACCAAAACTTCGAGCGTATCGCTTCGTGTTGTATTGTAACGTGCGTATGCAACATCGAATGCCATTGTCAATGAAGTGTAGCCGGAAAAATTAATTCCCATCGTGCGCATTTCATCCTGGTCGTTGTTGACGGTGTAATTGAAATTATCGAAGTAAGCGCTTTCTGTGCTGTTGAATCCAACGGTTGCGCTGCGTTTCCAGAAATGAGTTTGGTTGCCTGCATTCACACCTGCCCATCCTTGCGGAAGAAATGTGGTTGAAACAAATCCTTCGAGATACGGCGGTTGTTGCGCACCGTTCACTGTGATGTAAGAAGTGCGAGTTGTTGTGGAGCTTCCTGCGGTATTTGTTGCGATAAGCGTTACAGGATATCTTCCGGGTGTATTGTAAACGACAGCAGGATTTTGCGCGGTGGAAGAAGATGGTGTTCCGCCGGGAAAGCTCCATGACCAGGAACTCGTTGTGAAAGTAGAAAGATCAGTGAACTGAACGGTTTGTCCTGTGCATGGAATTAATGGTGTGGCAGAAAAATTTGCGTAAGGTGTTAATACCGTTTGATCAATCGAAGCTTCCCAAACGCCTCTTCCGTAAGTGAACGCAGTAAGCTTCATGGTCGGAAGGAAAATGTCAAGATCAAAAACAGGCGTGTTCGGAAGCGCGGTGAAAAATGGCTGCCATGTTGCGCTTGAATTATCGTGGTAATAAACACCAACATCCATTCCGATGTAAACTGCATCAGAAGAAGTGCCGGGAACCGCTACCACACAATTTGCAGGAACGTTCGGAAGTCCGTTAGAAATGTTTGACCAGGTTGTTCCTGCATCGGTGCTGAAGAACACTTTTGCATTCGCAGTGTATCCTGAAACGGTTACCCAAACTTTATTCGCGTCATACGAGCTGACAGCAATTTTTGTAATGTAATGACCCGAAATAGATCCGGTGATGGAGGTCCAGTTAACTCCGGCATTAGTAGATCGCCAAATGGAATTACCGGTAGAAATGTAAATGTAATTTGTATTGGAAGGAGCAACTTCGATATCGGTAAGATTCGCACCGAATGTTGTTGTGCCTACAGGAAACCAGACATTTCCCTGGCTGGTTGATTTGTAAAGCTGATCGAAACCTGAATACAAAGTGAATGGATCAACAGGATCTTGTTCCCATGGTGTAACCCATTCGCCATTGCCGGGCGTTCCGTTTGTAATTCCATTCCAGTTATTTCCGCCATCATTCGAACGATAAAAGTCTCCGTAATAAATGGAACCGAACATATTATTATCATTCGTGCGATCGATAAAACAATCCATTCCATCGCCGCCTAAAGCAGAGAAATAAGGAATGCCTGATTTTACATTCGTTCCGTTATCCTGGTGTCCGCTTATGATGACATTCGGAGTTGAACCGGAAACGCCACCGCGATAAATTTGGGCTATGCTGAGGTTACTGCTGAGATCACTAAAATCTGCACCATCATTTTCTGTTTCAAAAATTCCACCATCACAACCGATAAAATAAGAACCGGTTAATGTCGGATGAAAAACAATATCATGAATATCGGCATGCACATATGGCGCACCACCTCCGCCATACCAATGCGCATTCAACGACCAGCTGAAATCCATATCATCGGAACGCCAAACATTTACTCCACCAACAATAATCACATTCGGATCGTAAGGAGAAACACCGAGCGCAATGCTGTACCAGCCTTGTCCGTCGGAATCATTTCCATTCGTATCCCAGCCCATTAAATTCGGTGAGCTGGATTGCAGTGTAAAGTTTGTTGCGTTATCCTGTGAAACATAAAGACCATCGAAACTATAGCTTCCGTTATTTGCTGTAGCGAGATAAACATTATCGGGAGCAGCAGGCGTAACGGCAACCACCATTCTCGAAATGTTTACGCTTTGTGGAAGTCCGCTTGCCATTTGTGTCCATGTTGCACCGCCGTTTATTGATCTGTATAATCCAACGCGACAAGCATAAAGTGTATTCGGATCATTCGGCTTGAATTCCATATCGGTTGTATTCGATTGTGAAACGCGATACCAGTTTACGCCGGCGTCCCAGGTTTTATAAATTCCTGTAGAAGTTGCAGCGTAAAGAATTGCAGAATTGGTTGGATCCATCAGCAATCTTCCGATACGGCGATAGGAATTCATTCCGAAAGTAAGTCCTGTCGGATTCCAAGTAATTCCACCATCCGTGCTTTTTAAAACGCCGATGCTTGGAGAATCGCCTGCGTCGTTATCACCGCTGGCCATGTAAATAATATTTGTGTTGTTCGGATCAATTGCAACATCTGAACAACCGATCGCAGGAAGAAAATCGGTGAGGCATGTCCATGTTGCTCCGCCATCAATTGTTTTCCATAATCCGCCCGCAGGAGCGCCGACGTAAATAATATTAGAATTTGTCGGATCAAAACGCACGCAAGTCAAACGTCCGGCACCCGAACCTGAAGGAGCGCCTGCTGGTCCGACAAACGACCACGCGCTGGATGCGCGCATGATGGATGAATTTTGCTGCGCCATCGCTTCGGGGTTGCTGTTGAGGTATTCCATGAAACGCGCATACGTTGTTGTAGTGAGCGACATGTCGCCGGTCGGGTAAACACGCGGCTTCATGTAATTTTCCCATCTTTTATAATGGAAAAATGGTCCGTCTAATTTTTCATCTTCTTCCGTTTCTTGTCTGTCTCCCGATTGCGCAGCTTGTCCCCTGCGACTGCGCATTTCCGCTTCACGTCCGGCATAGGCAGAATCAAACGCTTGTTTGATCGTATAGAAGTTTGTACCGGGCGTACTTTTTAATTCTGCCCAGCGTGTATAATCCTGGGAATAAAGCGCGGTAACGGAGAGGCTGAAGCAAAATAAAAGAACACTTTTTTGTTTCGCAGCAAAGAAGGAGGAAAAGGTCATTTTGTATGGATAAATTTCAATTCTAAAGATATGGAAAAGCCCTGATGTTTTTAGCGGTGAAAACGAATCAATTTGGTGAGAATTAAAAAATTGGACTTGTAAGCGATTGATATTTAGAATCTTATATTTAGAACAGTTCTAAATACCCTTAATTAGGTATTGGATGCCGGAGTTGCCAGTTTGTGTTTTGTGGTGTTGTAAAATTATTCAACCTACAAAAATGAAACAGATTTTAGCCACTTTCTTTGTCCTGCTGTTAGCGCAACAGGCAGTAAATTCACAAACCACAGATACCGTATCTACCGGTGCAGGGTACGCTAATCAAGTGTGGTACAGCCTTGCTAACGATGAGCAAGGTGCATCCGCAAAGACAAATTGGGATATTGCATTTGATGCTACTCCTTTTGGAGCTGCTGTTCACGCCAATACAATTACAGGAACTACAGTTTGGCTTTACGCTGCCGGCGATACGGCAGACTGGTCGACGCTCGACACTACAGGATTAACTACCTGGCCGAAATATTACAATTCAGATACATCATGGTCGATAGGCGCTTTTAACCAGGGCACTTCATCTTCATTCGATATGGGCTGGGGAATTTACAGCAGCATTACGCATTACGTTACCGGCGATTCAATTTATGTGGTTAAGCTGGCAAACAATACCTATCGCAAACTCTGGATCATGCAGCTTGCGAATGGTGCTTACCAATTCCGTTATGCAACGTTGGATAATTCAAGCGATCAGACAATTTCTCTTGATAAAATAAATTATTCCGGAAAAAACTTCGCGTATTATTCCATGCAAAATAATACTGCGCTTGATCGTGAGCCGACGAATACAGATTGGGATCTGCTCTTTTCTCAATACACTGCTTTTATTCCTTCACCATATACTGTAACAGGTGTGATGAGCAATATTGGTGTTACAATTGCGCAGGCAATGCCTGTTAATGTCAATACTGCGCAGTGGAATAATTATTCTTTCGTTACAGAGATAAATGAAATTGGTTACGACTGGAAGACCCTAAACATGTCAACGTTTACTTTCGATATCACAGATTCATTGGTGTATTTTGTTCAAACACAAACCGGCGATGTATGGAAAGTTATCTTCACCGGCTTCGGCGGAAGTGCGAACGGCAATTATATTTTTACAAAAGAGCTCATCAGTCTTGCAGGAACAGCGGAGCAGGAGCAAACATCTTTCCTTGCCCTTTATCCGAATCCCGCGAAAGAGAATGCAACGGTTACTTACACCACAAAAGCAAATGAAGAAGTGCTGATCACTGTAACAGATCTTACAGGAAAAATATATTACCAGCAGCAGCAAAGCGGAAATGCGGGTTTACAACAATGCGCGATTACTACTTCAGCGTGGGCTACAGGAATGTATATCGTTACACTGCAATCAGAAGGAAAAGTGCAAAACAAAAAGCTGGTCATTCAATAATTTGGCAACGATGAATAACATGCAAGACTTACAAGGTTCCTTTTTGCACCAGCAAGGTTCACAAGATCGGGGCAATGGTTTAGTTTTTGGTTTCCAGGGGGCAAAAGGACCTTGTACTGTTTTTGCATGTGCTTATAATGAAGATGCGCATATGACGAGAATTTATTCCTGCAGGCCAATACAAGAGCAAGTCGATGTGTGGCAGGATTATATAAATACACTTTAAATATGAACCAGCCGGCACATCAGATAGCGATGAGGTATGAAGGTTTGCTACGCGAGAAAGGAGCGCGGGAAAATGAATTGCGATTTGCCATATTCAAAGCTATTGCGAACGAAGCAGAATTTATGGATGTGAAAATGCTGAAGGAAAAGCTGGAAAAAAAAGGATTCTCCGGTGACATAGAAAAGGTACGTTACATGATCAAACGTTTAAGCGCGGCCGGATTCCTTGAAAAAAAGCCAGTGGCTAAAATGAACAAATATTTATTCCGTCTCCAACCACTGGAAGCGCTTGAAAAACAATTTTCAATACGATAAACTTTCTGCTATGGAAAAGTCATCCTGCCGGTTTGAAGTTCTTGCTCATCATGCTGACGGATATGTTGTGAGCTGCACTGATTGCGGGAGCAAACAATTG
>JBKJMR010000296.1:0-4872 GCA_046596275.1 Bacteroidia bacterium
GCTGGGAAAAATTTATAAAAAAATGGACATGCTCAGCAAAGGCCATGTGGTGGAAGTAGCCCGCGCTGATCTTGTGGGTGAATACATCGGACAAACCGCGCCGAAAACACGCAAGGCAATTGATTCGGCGCGTGGTGGGATTTTATTTGTGGACGAAGCTTACGCGCTCGCACGACAAGGTGATGATGCAAAAGATTTCGGTAAAGAAGTAATTGAAATTCTTTTGAAGGAAATGTCGGATGGTGTTGGTGATATTGCTGTGATGGTTGCGGGTTACCCGAAAGAGATGGATACATTCATTGATTCCAATCCGGGGTTAAAATCGCGCTTCACACATTATTATCATTTCGATGATTATTTACCTGAAGAATTATTGGAGATCGCTTTGCTTTCTTCGGAGAAAAAAGGTGTGTCGTTAACGGAAGAAGCAAAAAAATTCCTTGGCGAACAATTTATTGAAGTGTATCGCACACGTGATCATTCATTCGGTAATGCGCGCCTTGCGATTGGTGTGATTGAAGAAGCGAAGATGGATATGGGTTTGCGTTTGATGAAGGAAGGAAATATTGCGGACCTGAGCAAAGAAGCGATGTCGACCATTGAGCTGGCGGATATTGAAACTGCATTCGGCGGGCGCAAGAAAAAACGCCCTGATCTTGGCATCAACGAAAAGATGCTGCGTGAGGCGCTGGAGGAATTGAACAGTCTTGTGGGAATGAGCAATATCAAATCGGAAGTGACTGAACTGGTGAAGCTCGTTCGTTTTTATCGTGAGACAGGTAAGGAAGTGCTGAATCGTTTTTCTTTGCATGCTGTTTTCACAGGGAATCCGGGTACGGGAAAAACTACGCTTGCACGCATCATGGCGAAAATCTACAAAGGACTCGGTCTTCTTGAAAAAGGACATTTGGTAGAAGTAGATCGCCAGGGTTTGGTTGCAGGATATGTTGGTCAGACAGCAATTAAAACGCAGGAGCGGATTGAATCTGCAAAAGGCGGGGTTTTATTTATTGATGAAGCGTATGCGCTTGGTGAAGGTGGTGAAAATGATTTCGGAAAAGAGGCGGTGGAAGTGGTGCTGAAAAAGATGGAAGATATGCGCGGACAATTTGCAGTGATCGTTGCTGGTTATCCTGACAACATGTACAAATTCATGCAAACAAATCCCGGTCTGAAATCGCGTTTCGATCGTAATTATGATTTCAAGGATTATACTTCTGAAGAGCTACTAACGATTGCGCAGAATTTGCTTGTAAAAGAAAATTTAAAACCGACTGAAGAAGCTGAAGCACATCTGAAAAAATATCTTGAGCTGTTATATGCCAATCGCGATAAATTTTTCGGAAATGCACGTGCAGTAAGACAAGTTATCGGTGAAGCAGTAAAAAATCAGCATTTGCGAATGGCCTCGTTAACATCGGCAGAACGCACAGCAGAAGCGCTCGCTACTTTATCAATGGAAGACGTAGCCGAGTTTGAGCTGAAGAACGAAGAAGGAAGAAAGCAGCTGGGATTCCGATTCGGTAGCTAGAGGGATCTGGTAATCTGGTAATCTGGTAATCTGGTAACTGGGAAATTTAAAAAAATAGAAAAGGATTGTAGAATATAATTTCTGCAATCCTTTTCTATTTCTCTATGTATCTTCTCGTTTCACTTCTCAATTATCCAGTTACCAGATTACCAGATTACCCAATCCTTTTAGATTGATCGCTCCCTTATTGAAATCTATACCCGATCTGGAAATTGATGCAGCTGTTCTTCATTAATAATTCATTTGTGTTTTCGATTCCTATTCTGCCGTTGTAGGTGAAGCGGGATAAATTGTAACGGTAGATTAATTCGAAGCTGATAAATTTTTCGGTGATGCCGAGCCTTCGGTCGAGTCCGAAACCTGCGAGCATTACATTTCCGGTTTGTGCGCCGAGAAATTTATGTTCGTATTCCAATTCAGTTGGTCCGCCCCAGATTTCTTTTCCTGTTGCCGTTTCTTCCACATTCGCAATTGTGCTGATGAAAAATTTTGGCGAGTAACCACCGAGCAGGTAAAAAATAGTTTGTGCATTTCCTTCTGGTCCTGAAAGTCCGATGCGTGCAAGGAGCGGAACATATAATTCAACTGTTCTCAGCGTATGCGAATAGCCGAATGAGCGATCGTAAAATTGTGAATAGCCCGGCGCAAAATAATACGTGTTAAAACGGCATGACTGGCTCATCAATTCAAGTCCGCATTGAAGATGGACATTGCTGCTCGGATAAAATTCTATTTTGAAAATGCCGCTCATTCCAGCGCGCATTTTTGCCGGATCGCTGTGACGTGTATCAATTTTGAAAAAGGAAAACACGCTCGAAGCAGCAACGCTGAAGCCGTATTTTTTTACTTTGAAATCCATCGGCGTTGGCGGAATTGCCCTGGCCGTAAACGAACAAAGGAAAATGAAAAGGAAGATGGGGTTAATGTGCTTCACTGCGTTGGAAAACTTTTTGTCCTGCAATATACGTAGCTAAAACTTTTATCTCAGGAATTTTATTCTCTTCACAAGTCATCGGGTCTGTGTCGAGAATAATAAAGTCGGCGTTTTTCCCGGCTTCGATGCTGCCTTTTTCTTTCTCTTCAAAATTAGAATACGCTGCCCACGCCGTCATTCCCAATAAAGCATTTCTCCTGCTTAACGCATTTTCTTTTTGAAATCCACCAGCAGGAAAATGTTGCTGATCCATGCGCGACACTGCGGCATAAAACGTAAACATCGGGTTGATGCTTTCTACAGGGAAATCTGTTCCGAGTGCAACGATTCCTCTTGCTTTCAAAAGATCATTGTATGCATATGCTGATTTAATGCGCGAGGATCCGAGACGTTTTTCTGCCCAGTACATATCGCTTGTTGCATGAGTTGGCTGAATGGAAGGAATGACATTGTATTTTTCAAACCATGAAATGTCATTCGGATCAATGACCTGCACGTGTTCAATTCTCCAGCGACGATCAGAGCTTAATTTCAGCAGTGAAGAATCTGCAAATATTTTTCCGTAGATAGAAAGGATCAAACGATTGGCAGAATCTCCGATACAATGTGTGCACACTTGAAATTCTTTTTGAGCAAGCGCTTTCATTTTCTGCTCGTAATGCGCAGGAGAATTCAGCAAAAAACCTTTCCAGCCGGGTTGATCTTCGTACGCATCCAGCATACAAGCGCCGCGTGAACCAAGTGATCCGTCTGCGTAAAATTTAAACGAGCGCACATTCAGCCGATCGGTTTTATATGGACCATGCGCGAGATAATGCAGGTAATTCGGCATGCTGTCGCTGAGAATTGCGTACATGCGGATTTTCAATTCACCTTTCCTCTGCAACGAATCGATGATGTCAACCTGCCACTTCATCAGTCCGGCGTCGTCAACAGTTGTCAATCCGACTTCGAGGCAATTTTTTTGCGCGGTTAATAATGCTTCACGCATGCGGTTGTAATCCGGTTGCGGAACCACTCGTTCAACAATTTCAACAGCATTGTCAATTAGAATTCCTGTAGGTTTGCCGGATGTAAATTGCGGAGCGCGACGACCTGAACTTTCAGTTTGTGTCATCGTGTGTAAAATTTCTCCGCCTGCAATTTTTGTTGAATCAGTAATGTTTGCACGGCGTAATCCTTCTGAGCTTACCAATGCCGCGTGTCCGTCAATGCGCTTTAGCATTACCGGTTTTCCCGGGAACAAGCTGTCGAGCATTTTATTTGTCGGATATTCTTTCACTTCCCAATCATTCTGATCCCAGCCTCTTCCGATGATCCATTCGTATTTATTTGTCGCGGCGAATTTCTTTACGCGATCAAGCACTTCAGCAAATGATTTTGTGCCGACAAGATTACATTCCTGTGATGATAATCCGTAACCGACGAAATGACAATGCGCATCAATTAATCCCGGCAGAATTGTTTTGCCTGCAACATCCAGTGTGCTGTCGGATTCATAAACAATGTCAATACTCTGGTTCGTTCCGACGGCAACAATTTTTCCGTCTTTAACAGCAAAACTTTCTAGTACGGCAAATCCGCCATCAGCGGTGTACACTTTTGCGTGATTGATGATTAAATCAACTTTGATCTTATTATTTCCGCAGGCTGTGAAAAATAATAGTGGCAGGATGAATAGCCACGAATGCGGTAAGCCACAAAGAAAAGTCTTGAAAAGAATTGTCTTTGTGAGGATATTTAGTTGGTGATTTTTCATTCGTTCTGAATTCACGGATAAAGTTTGCTACTTCCGGATAACGGTGGTTGAATTTGCCTGTGCGGTTGGCATGATCACAATATCATTGATGTTTACATGCGCAGGACGATTTGCAACCCACCATACTGTTTCAGCAATGTCTTCTGCACGCAAAGGCTCAAGTCCTTTATAAACCGTTTTCGCACGTTCATCATCACCTTTGAACCGGACGATTGAAAATTCTGTTTCCGCCATGCCGGGAGCGATTTGTGTTACACGGATATTGTGCGACAATAAATCAATACGCATTGCTTTGGTTAATGCATCAACAGCGTGTTTTGTTGCGCAATACACATTTCCATTCGCGTAAACTTCTTTGCCTGCAATGGAACCGATATTAATGATGTGCCCCTTTTTATTTGCGGTCATCAATGGTGCAACACAACGCGTCATGTAAAGCAATCCTTTCACATTCGTATCGATCATTTGTTCCCAGTCATCAATATTTCCATCCTGGATTGTTGAAAGTCCGGAAGCAAGTCCAGCATTATTGAGTAAAAGATCAATTGAAGTCCATTTTCCTTCGAGTGTTGCAATTGCTTTTTTTACTTCGTCATTATTGCGCACATCGAAAGAAAGTGTTGTTACTTCAATCTTGAATTTTTCTTT
>JBKJMR010000458.1:0-13565 GCA_046596275.1 Bacteroidia bacterium
CTGTAAAAGTAGTTGTGGCACCTGCATTGACTGTATCTGTATTTACACAACCGAATGCATCAGTAACCTGGACGGTGTATGTTGCAGATGTTTGCGGACAAGCTTGTGTTGCTGCAGTATTCGGGCTTGATAAATCTGCCGGTGGTGTCCATGTATATTGAGTTCCGCCTGAAGCAAGAAGACTCGCACAGTTATTTCCGCAGATAGTTTGATCAGCGCCGGCATTTGCGTTCGGCAAAGCATGAACGAGAACCATTACAGAATCTGTATTCTGACAACCATCCGCATCGGTAATTGTCATAGTATAATTCGCTGTCGAAGTTGGTGCAACTGTTGGTGTTGCTGTGGAAGAACCACTTGTAATATTCGGTCCGGCCCAGCTGTAAGCATTTCCACCTGTTCCGTTTAAGCTAGTAGAAGCACCAACACATATATCAGTGTTCGTTCCTGCATCAGCAACGGGAAGATTTCTTACCATGATCGTTACACTGTCGAGACCGGTGCAACCAACCGAGTTGGAAACGTTCACAGTAAATGTTGTTGTGACAGTAGGTGTTACTGTTGGTGTTGCTGTATTGCCGTTTGAAATAGGCGAGAATGGCGTTGAGCTCCACGAATAATTATTTCCACCTGTTGCATTTAAAATTGTTGATGTACCCGGACAAATGCTGTCAGTTAAACCTGCATCGACAACAATATTATTTGCAACAGTAACATTGACAGTTGCAGAATCTACACAACCTGATGAAGTAGTTCCGACAACTGTATACGTTGTAGACGAAGCTGGATTAAATTCTACTACAGATCCGTCAGGCTGCAAATAATTCGTGCCGGCCATTGGACTCCATACATAAGTATTCGCACCGCTGATCGTTACAGTGTCATTTGTATTCGGACAAACTGTAATAGCAGTATCAGAAAGAACCAATGCAGGAATGTTATTTACCGTGACAGTAACATTCGAACTTGCAGTACAACCTGCAGGTGATGTTGACGTGACATTATAAGTCGTCGTAGTTAATGGGGCAGCTGAAACAGAATCCTGTGAAGCGGATAAATAAGTTAATCCTGTATTCGGAACCCAATTGTAATTATTCAAATTCGATCCTGCATCAATTGTAACAGAAGATCCGGAACAGATAGAAGGATTCGGTGGTGAGAAAACAATTACCGGTGGTGGATTAACTGTTACTGTTACAGTTTGTGTTGCAGGACATAATCCGGAAGTTGAAACCGTGTATGTTCCGGTTACAGTAGGAGAAATGGTAATGCTTGGACCTGTTGCTGTATATGCATTCGGACCATTCCATGTATAACCGCTGCTACCTGAAACGGTAAGTGTAACCGATTGCCCTGAACAAATCGAAGGTGTATTGGGAGTAATTGTTAATGTCGGTACCGGTGTTATTCCAACAGAAACGGTATTGGAATTGGCAGATCCGCAACCGGGATTACCACTTACGACGGCTCGAAAAAACATCGATGACATGACGGGACAATACTGGTAAGGCGTTGTGGTGGCGCCGGTTATGTTTGTCCATGTTATCCCATTGGGAGAAGATTGCCATTGTATACTACCATTCGATCCCGTTAACGTTAACGTGACACATCCACCCTGGCAAACTGTGGGGGGCGAGACGCTTGCTGTTCCTCCGCTTGGCGGTGGCAAAACAGTAACAGTAACTGTAACAGGAGGAACCGGATAACAAGCAACAAATCCGCCTGTAACTGTAACGGTATAAACTGTAGTAACTGTCGGAGAAACGGTAACTGTTTGTCCAATCAAATTTCCTGGTGTCCATGTAAAGATCGGGTTACCGGTTCCGCATCCGCCATTTCCATTGATGACCGCATTTAATGTGGATTGTTGTCCGACACAAATAGAATTTGGCGTTGCAGTTGCTGTGAGGAAAAAGTTTGGTGGAGTTCCGGGCGTTGTGAAAGTAAAAGCTGCTGACCATGGCCCGCCGCTTCCTGATCCACACACACGTTCACGCGCACGAAGAACATATTGCGTTCCGCCACATAAATCCGTGAAATTAATAGTAACAGGGCTATACGGTTCGACAACACAATTGTCAGGCCAACCGGCAGCAGCTGTATAATTCGGAACGTTCAGCAACGAACGATACCATGGATAAACATTCCAATTGGTTGCAGTGCAGGTTGGAGCATTACCGGTAAAATTTGCAGTACTGAAACATGCAAGTTCCACTTCGAGGTAATAGGGTCCACAACCACAGGTAGCAGCATCAGAGCTTCCATTTACTGTAACGCTTGAACCATTTGTTGTTGCTGAAAATCCGACAAGTCCAACACCGTGACATGCATGCAATTCATGCATTCCACCTAGGAACAAAGCAGAAAACAACAAAATCCGTAGTAGGTTTTGCTTCATGGGTTTTATTTCAGAAAATTAGTTTCACTTGTGTTTCATTTGTCACCGCAATTCAATGCCAATCGAAATACGGCTTTTTAGACAAACTAAATTTACAAAAAGTTATTTAATCCACCATAGTTCAGATAATTAAATATGGACAGGGTTATTAACATTAAATCCGGTCTTCCGATAAGTCTACTATCTATTCCGACCAATTGACCAAACCAGCCGAGGAGCGGGAAATTTATTCTACAGGTAATTATGTTAAAAGCTTTCCTGACTTAGCAAGCTTTTCATAATATTTACACCAGGGTCTTAAACCGCAAATTTCACATTTCGGATTTCGGGCAACACAAATATAGCGTCCGTGAAGAATGAGCCAGTGATGAGCAATGGCCAAATGTTCCTGCGGAATAAATTTTACCAATTGTTGTTCGGTCTGCAATGGATTTTTTGCGTTGGTTGTTAATCCGAGTCGTGCGGAAACCCGGAACACATGTGTATCAACGGCCATAGCAGGTTTATCATACACAACAGAAACTATGACATTCGCAGTTTTCCTTCCTACACCGGGCAGCTTGATTAATTCTTCGATGGTATCGGGAACAACATCGTTAAAATCTTCAACCAGCATCTTCGCCATACCGACAAGATGTTTTGCTTTATTATTGGGATAAGAAATACTTTTTATATAGGTAAAAACTTCATCAGAAGAAGCTGCTGCAAGGGTTTGGGCATCGGGAAAACGCTGGAATAATCCGGGTGTGATCATATTCACACGCTTATCGGTGCATTGAGCAGAAAGGATTACAGCAACTAATAATTGATATGGATTTTTATACTGTAGCTCGGTTTCTGCACCTGGCATATTTTCCCGGAACCAGGCGATAACATTTTCGAAACGATCTTTTTTGGCCACAGATTACGCAGATTACACAGATGTTATTCGTGAGATTTTGTAAAGTTAAGCCACACCTGCCTGCCCCCGCAAGTGCTTTGCGCGCCTACAGGCAGGGATTACGCAGATTACACAGATTCTCAGGAGGATTTTGAATTAATAAGAAAAGCGTTCCATCTTTCGACAAAACGCCTTCAAATTAGACTGAAAATATTAGTGGGCCATTACGCCGTTGTTCCAATTTTCTGTTCCTGATACATTCCCGTTGTTATCGTAATACGTCCATGTGCCGGATTTTCCTGCCGAAGTCCATGTGCCGGAATAATTCAGCTTCCCATTATCGTGATAACCTTTCCAAGTGCCGGTGCGTTGGTTGGAAGCATTCATTGTTCCTTCTTCTGCTTTTGTACCGTTGGGATGATAATAAACTGCCACTCCTGTTGCGTAATTTATTTCAGAAGCAATTGTACCATTTGTCTGCCAGGTTTTCCATGTTCCCATAGTAGTGCCGGCAGATGTGTAATGTTCTTCAGCAAGTTGCTGGCCGTTATCGTACCAGTATTTCCATGTGCCGGTTTTGTGCACAAGGGCCATTTTCTGTGAGATGGTTTCTTTGCTGTCAGTTGGTAATATGCCGGGATTGGCGCTGTATTGCCCCTCCTCTGTTTTAGTGCCGTTTGGCGCATATTGTACGTGGTTATATTGCGCAAATCCGAGGGTGGATGCCAATACAAAAAGGGAAATTGCAAGAATTCGTTTCATGATTGCCGTATGAAAGATGTTTAAACAAATTTAGTGAATATGTGAATGATATGCAAGTGGTTGTAGAAAATGGGATTTCAGAGTAATAAGGTATAATGGAAATTCAGTTGCAAATAGTTAGCCAAAGAAATAATGTACAAATAAAAAAACGGAAGAGAAATTCTATTCCCTTCCGTTCCCATTTAAAACCATTTACTATTTAAAGCTCACTCTTCAGTACTCCACTGCCGAGACCTGTTACTTTAAATTCTGTTCTCCTGTTCAATTGATGTTCTTCTGCCGAACAATCTACACCATCCGAACACTGATTCAGCAGCACGCGTTCACCATATCCCTTTGCAGTAATACGTTCTGAAGCGATTCCCTGCGAAATAATATAGGCTACTGCGGCATCTGCTCTTCTTTGTGATAAGGCGTCGTTGTATGCGTATTTGCCACGGGAATCGCAATGTGAACCAAGCTCGACTGTAATTGTCGGATTGTCTTTCATGATGCGAACTAATTTGTTCAGCTCTATTGCAGCATCCTGGCGAATATCTGATTTATCGAAATCGTAATAAATATTTTCAATGCGAATTGCTAAGTTCAGCTCAATTCCATCGAGATATAGAACTACATCAATCGTGTCATTCAATTTGCCCGTGTACCCTGGAGTAGTAACAGTTTTGAACCCGGTAATGTAACCTTCTTTCGGTGCGATGAAATTATAAGGTGTAACCGAATCTGCTTTGAAAATTACTGTTCCGGTGTTATCAGTGATATAATCTTTACTATCAGTTGTTTTTGTATTGAGAACTTCAAGCTTTGTTTGAGTAACCGGTGTCATGGATTTTTTATACATGACGTGCGCTTTGATGAAAATATTTGTCGGGCGGCGTTTGAATGCGTGGATATTATCTGTGCCTTCGTTGTTATTACGATTGCTTGAAAAATATCCTGACAAACCATCCGGGTTGTAGCAAATTCCGAAATCATCATAGGTGCTGTTGAATGGTGAACCGAGACGCAATGGATCTCCGGGTAAATTGTTTGTCATCTCTGTGCGGAAAATGTCGAGTCCGCCATCGCCACCTAGTCCGTTGGAAGAGAAATACAAAAAATCTTTTCCGTTTTCCACTCTGCGGATCACAGGGAACATTTCATTTCCCGGAGTGTTGATCTTCGCTCCTACGTTAACCGGTTTGCCCCAGTCTCCACCTTGGTAATCGGTGTAATAGATATCTGTTCCACCCATTCCACCAGGCATATCAGAGATAAAATACAAACGTTCACCGTCTGAAGTCATTGCCGGATGTCCGGCAGAATATTCTTTTTTGCTGAAAGGAAGCGGTGTAATGTTTGACCATTTGTCGCCATCCAATTCAGCGGAACAAAGCTCAAGATGGTTTTCATCATCAAGTGATTTCACAGGAGTTTTGTTTTTCTCCAGCTTGCTGCGTGTAAACAAAAGCATCTTTCCGTTCGGAGAAATAATTGCCGCTCCTTCATGATATTCTGTATTGATCTCACCGATCGCATTTACTTTAGTTGCAGCGCTGCTTCGTCCTGTTGATCCACCCATATCATCCGTTGTGGAAGTGAACGCTATGTTTTCTGTATCCCTGATTGTAACGAGATAAAGATCAAGAAAACCCTTTCCTGTGCGTTCATCCATTGGTGCACCAACGGTATTCGGAGTTGATGCGGTTACCAAAAGCTGGCTGCCGAAGCGTGAAGGGCTGAAGCTTGATCCTATAAAACCAAAATCGATCTGGCTTACTGCGTAGAGCGAATCTGCCGGCAGTGTTGTTGGTGTTTCGGTTGCGCTGGTTTCCGTTTTGCATGGTACCATCATGTTTTTTGCAACGCGGTCATTCGGCTCTGCTTTTAAATATTCTTCAAGCACCGCATTTGCCTCCGCGCATTTCCCCTGTGCTTTCATCACTTCAGCATAATGCCGTCTGTCGATCGGTTTAGCATCTGTAGAATTAATGGCTTTAGCGTACCATTTTTCCGCATCTGCATAGCGGTTCATATTGTAATAACAATCCGCAAGAGCGAGCATTGCTTTGGTATCATTCTCTGTAGAATTATCCTTCAACGCTTCTTCATATGTTTTTGCAGCTGAAGAAAAATTTTCACTCTCGTGATGCGATTCCGCTTTCCGGATCAATTTGTTGCTGCAGCCAATGGCAACTGATACTGCAATGGCTAATAAGTATATTTTCGTTTTCATAACTGTAAAGGTTTAAAAGAATCGTGGCGATTTGTAACGGATTCCGTTGTCTTTAACAAAGTCCCACGCAACCATGATTTCATGTGATCCACTATTGTAACGGCGCAGGTTGGTGAATGCCATATCATAGGCATACCCGATGCGAAGATTTCTTGTTGCCTGGTATTCGATCATTGCAATTCCACCATCGCGCTGGCGATAACCCGCTCCGAGCCAAAGTGTTTTGTAAATCATGAAGTTTAAATTAAAATCAAACTCCACAGGTGCGTTAGGAACAGCTTTTACAAGGATAGAAGGTTTGATGTCGAGGTTTTTTGTAACCGGAATTGCATAACCTACAGTTCCGAAGTAGTGCCTTTCTATGTTTGCAATGTTGTTGTTAACATAGAGCGAAGTTCCTTCTTTGTAGCTAAGCACATTTGGTACAGAAACACCGGCATAAAAACGTCTTGTATAAAAGTACAACCCGAATCCTGCTACCGGTAGCGCTTTTCCGGCGATGTCGGAAGTGAAAACCTGGTCCTCTGTGTCCCAAATCTTCAACTTCGATAATTCAGCGCTGTAGAACTGTCCGCCCATTGATAAACCAGCAGAGAGACGAGCTCTTTCACTGAGATGCAAATGGTAAGAAAACGATCCTGATAATGTTGTACGTTTTGTTACGCCTACCTGGTCATTGCTGACAAGTGCTCCTACACCGATATGCTCTTTTTTGATCGGCATATCAAAGCTTAGGTAGCTTGTCAAAGGTGCCCCGTCGAACCCTACCCACTGCTTGCGACCAAGCAGTGTGATATTTGCGTAGGGGTGGCTTCCTGCGTATGCGGGGTTCAAAAAGTGCCCGCTGAACATGTACTGGCTGATCATTGGATCCTGCTGTGCAGAGAGGATCAGCGGTGCCCCGCATGTAAGCAGGACTAAGATTCGGGTAAATAGATTTTTAGTTTTCATGACTATCGGCGTAAATCGACGTAAGTGTTTAGTTTAGTTTGTCCTCCGTTAACTTCGAGGATTACGAAATAGGTGGCATCCGGTAATGGCTCTCCATTCATGTTCACACCATTCCATTTGTTATTATAATTATCTGTTTCGTAAACCAGGTTACCCCAGCGGTTGTAGATTTCAATGTGGTTATCCGGGAAGTTTCCAAGACCTTGCACCACGAAGAAGTCATTTGATCCATCAGCGTTTGGCGAGAATCCATTTGGCATTTCAAGCTCGAATGGTTCTGTGAGAGTAATCTCTCCACTCGCTGTGCATCCGGATGAATCGGTAACTATTACAGAGTATATTCCTGATGTTAATCCTGAAATATCTTCTGTGATGTCACCGGTTGACCAGTCGTAAACATATGGTGATGTGCCACCTGTTACCGTAAGATCAATCGATCCATCATTTCCACCAGGTGTGCTGATGTTGAAACCGTTTCCGTAAACCGGGCTTGTTAAAGTAACTACCATCGGCACCGGACCATTTACAACGATCGTGTCTGTTACACTGCATCCAAAGCTATCAGTTGTTATGATAATGTAGCTTCCGATAGTGAGGCCACCGATGCTGTCTGTTGTAGCACCTGTCGACCATGCATAAGTGTAAGGTGAAGAACCGTTTGTTACAGTGAGTACAATCGAACCACCGAGAGAATCAAGACAGGTAGGGCTTGTGACATTGTATGCAACTTCAAGCGGCGCTCTTCTGCCTACTGATGCTGTATCTGTGAATGTACATCCGTTCGCGTCTGTGATGGTTACAATGTATGCTCCTGGTGTTAATCCTCCGATATCCTGTGTTGTTGCACCGTTAGACCAGAGGAATGTGTAAGGACCTACTCCACCGTTTACATCTGTTGTTACGATTCCGTCAGATGTTGTGCAGGTCGCATCGATTGATGTAAAGATTGCAGAGATCGGAGTCGGAGCAGAAATTGAATCCTGCGCTGTGGTTACACATCCGTTAGCATCTATAATTGTTACTTCGTATACTCCTGCTACAAGTCCTGTGATGTCTTCGTTAGTTGAGGTGAATCCGTTCGGACCTGTCCATGAGAAGCTGTAAGCCGGTGTACCACCTGTTACTGTGAGATCAATTCCACCGTTATTACCACCTGCGCATGTAACATTTGTTTCAGTTAATGTGATTACAAATGGTACCGGCTGAGTAATAGTGATTGATGAAGTTGAAGTACATCCGTTTGCGTCGGTAACTGTTACAACATAAGCACCTGCATTAACACCACTCAGATCTTCAGTTGTTGCTGTGAATCCGTTTGGACCTGTCCATGCAAAAGTGTAAGCTGTTGTACCGCCGGTAACTGTAAGGTCAATAGAACCTGTTGTTGCTGATTTGCAATCTGCATTTGTAACTACCGAGGTAATTGCAATTGAATCAGGTTGTGTGAGCTCATTAGTTATTGTGAAGCTACAGCCTAATGAATCAGTTACAGTAAGGATATATGTTCCTGCAAACAGACCTGAAATATTCTGGCTGGTTGCGGTGTACGAAGATGGTCCTGTCCATGAGTAAGTGTAAGGAGCTGTTCCACCTGTAACTGTTGAAGAGATATAACCATCCTGTGAACCAAAGCAAGAAATATTATTTCCATTGTACATAGAAACTGTTGTTGTAGCACTAAGCGCAGTTGCAGGTTCTGTGATTGTAACCGAAACTGTTAGTGAACAACCATTAGAATCTGTCACTGTTACAAGGTAGTTACCTGCAGAAAGATTAGTTGCAGTATCTGATGTTTGTGCATTCAATGTGTTCCATAAGTAAGAATATGGAGCAGTTCCGCCGGTTACTGTTACAACAGCTGAACCGTTAGTGCCGCCATTACAGGAAACATTAGAAGTTGTAACTGTTGCGCTTAACGGAGCAGCAGGCTGAGAAATAATTACCGGTACAGTGGTTATACAGCCATTGGTATCAGTAACCGTTACAACATATGATCCTGCAGCAAGATTAGTTGCAGTAGCACCTGTTTGTACCGGTGTAGTGTTCCATGAGTAAGTGTATGGAGCAGTTCCGCCTGTTACTGTTACTGTTGCAGATCCGTCTGTGTTACCGAAGCAGCTAACACTTGTTTGTCCGCTGATAGTAGCAGCAAGAGCTGAAGCTGGTTGTGTAATTGTAACCGTTGCTGTTACTGTACAACCGTTAGAATCACTTACAGTTACCATATAGGTTCCAGCTACCAGGTTGCTTGCAGTTGAAGTAGTCTGAGCAGGAATTGTATTCCATACGTAGACGTATGAACCTGTTCCGCCTGTTACTGTCACTGTTGCGCTTCCTGTATTTCCACCGTAGCAGTTAACATTTGTCTGAGCGCTGATTGTTGCGCTGAGTGCAGCTGCGGGCTGTGTAATTGTTACTGTAGCAGTTGTTGTGCAACCATTACCATCTGTGATTGTTACCACATATGTTCCTGCTGCCAGGTTAGTTGCAACTGCACCTGTTTGTGTCGGTGTGGTGTTCCATGAATAAGTGTATGGAGCTGTACCACCTGTTACAAACACGGTTGCAGTACCTGTACTGTCACCGAAGCAACCAGCATTTGTCTGTGTAATAATTGTTGCATTAAGCGGAGCAAGTGGCTGGGTAATGATGACTGTAGCAGTTGCTGTGCAACCATTAGAATCTGTAACCATTACCATGTAAGTTCCTGCTGCAAGGTTAGAAGCAGTTGCTGTATTCTGAGCAGGTGTTGTGTTCCATGAATAAGTGTATGGAGCAGTTCCACCTGTTACAGTAACTGTTGCATTACCTGTGCTGTCGCCGAAGCAGCTGACATTGTTCTGAGCAGTGATGATTGCGCTGAGAGCAAATGCCGGCTCTGTAATAGTCACTGTAGCAGTTGCAATGCAACCGTTAGAATCAGTAACCAATACGATGTATGTTCCTGCAGAAAGGTTTGTTGCAACTGCACCTGTTAGTGTGGTAGAAGCATTCCATGAATAAGTGTATGGAGCTGTACCACCTGTTACAAATACTGTTGCAGTACCTGTGCTGTCACCGAAACAACCAACATTTGTCTGATTAATGATTGATGCATTAAGCGGAGCAGCAGGTTGAGAAATGATAACTGATGCAGTTGTTGTGCAACCATTCGCATCTGTAATTGTTACCACATATGTACCTGCCGAAAGGTTAATTGCGATCGGTGTGTTCTGTGCTGGAACGGTATTCCATGAGTAAGTATAAGAAGGTGTTCCGCCTGTTACTAATACTGTTGCGCTTCCTGTGCTATCGCCGAAGCAATTAACATTTGTCTGAGCAACAATTGTAGCATTGAGCGCTGCCACCGGTTGTGTAATAATTACAGTTGCTGTAGCAATGCAGCCGTTTGCATCTGTAACAGTTACCATATAGTTTCCTGCAGCAAGATTGTTTGCAGTAGCTGATGTTTGTGCCGGATTAGTGTTCCATGAATAAGTATATGGAGCTGTTCCGCCAAGCACTGCTACAGTAGCTGAACCATCTGAGTTACCGAAGCAGCTAACAGGTGTTACGTTGCTGATTGTAGCAATTAGAGGTGCAGTTGGCTGTGTGATATTTACAGTAGCTGTAGCTGTGCAACCGTTTGAATCAGTCACTACAACCAGGTAGCTTCCTGCTGTCAGGTTAGTAGCTGTTGCAGTAGACTGTGCTGGAATTGTGCTCCATGCGTATGTGTATGGACCTGTTCCACCGCTTACAGAAACTGTTGCACTTCCATTGTTTCCGGCGAAGCAGCTAACATTTGTCTGAGCGCTGATTGTTGCGCTTAGAGCTGCTGCAGGCTGTGTAATTGTAACGCTTACTGTTGTTGAACAACCATTAGCATCTGTTACAGTTACAACATATGTACCTGCTGCAAGATTAGATGCAGTTGGTGTAATCTGTAGCGGTGTTGTGTTCCATGAGTAAGTATATGGAGCAGTTCCGCCGGTTACAGAAACTGTAGCCGAACCATTTGAGTTACCAAAGCAGCTTGCGTTTGTCTGAGCGCTGATTGTTGCGCTGAGTGCAGCTGCCGGCTCTGTTATTGTTACTGTAGCCGAAGCTGTGCAACCGTTAGCATCAGTAACCATTACCATGTAAGTTCCTGCTGTAAGGTTATTAGCAGTAGCACCTATTTGTGTTGGTGTTGTGTTCCATGAGTAAGTATATGGAGCTGTTCCACCTGCTACTGTAACTGTTGCGCTGCCTGTATTACCACCGAAACAATTAACATTTGTCTGAGCGGTGATGATTGCGCTGAGTGCAACTGCCGGCTGTGTGATAATTACTGCTACAGACGTAGTGCAACCGTTTGCATCTGTCACTGTTACAACATAAGAACCTGCTGCCAGATTAGAAGCAGTTGCTGTTGTTTGCATTGGTGTTGTGTTCCATGAATAAGTATATGGACCAGTTCCACCTGTTACAGAAATTGTAGCTGAACCTGTGTTGCCACCGAAGCAGTTAACATTGGTTTGTGAGCTTGTGGTTGCAACCAGTGCTGCTGCAGGCTGTGTGATCGTAACTGATGTTGTTACTGAACAACCGTTAGCATCTGTTACAGTTACAACATATGTTCCTGCTGCCAGGTTGTTTGCTGTTGCTGTTGTCTGGATCGGCAATGAGCTCCATGTATAAACGTATGGAGCTGTACCGCCTGTTACTGACACAGTAGCTGAACCTGTTGAATTACCGAAGCAATTCACATTGGTCTGTGCGCTGATTGTTGCGATAAGTCCTGCTGCAGGTTGTGTGATAGTTACTGTTGCTGTTGTTGAACAACCATTAACATCTGTTACAGTTACAACATAAGTACCTGCTGCAAGGTTTGTTGCTACAGGTAAAGTTTGCGCTGGTGTTGTGTTCCATGAATAGGTATATGGAGCTGTTCCACCTGTTACTAAAACTGTTGCTGTACCATTTGAATTACCGAAGCAGCTTGCGTTTGTCTGAGCGATGATTGTTGCGCTCATTGACGATGCCGGCTGTGTGATAATTACACTTGCTGTTCCTGTGCAACCATTAGCGTCTGTAACTGTAACAACGTATGTTCCTGCTGCAAGATTCGAAGCAGTTGCTGTTGTTTGAGTTGGTGTTGTATTCCATGAATAAGTATAAGGAGCGGTTCCGCCTGTTGCTGTAACTGTAGCTGAACCATTTGTATTTCCGAAACAGCTAACGTTGGTTTGTGATGTTACTAAAACTGTCAAACCTGTTGCTGGTTGTGTAATAGAAACTGCAACTAAAGCCTGGCAACCATTAGCATCTGCAATAATCACTGTGTAATTGCCTGCAATAAGATTTGTTGCTGTAGCTGTAGTTTGAGCCGGAACTGTATTCCAGAGATAAGTATAAGGACCTGTTCCGCCGCTTACAGTGATTGTAGCGCTTCCGTTATTTCCACCGAAGCAGGAAACGTTTGTTTGTGCGCTGATCACTGCTGTCAATGGAGCAGATGGTCCGGTGATAGTTACACTTGCTGTTGTTGAACAACCATTAACATCAGTTACAGTTACAACATAAGTACCTGCTGCAAGATTTGCAGCAACCGGTGTAATCTGTACCGGTGTGGTATTCAATGAGTAAGTGTATGGTGCTGTTCCGCCTGTTACACTAACTGTTGCGCTGCCATTTGTATTACCAAAGCAGCTAACATTTGTTTGCGCGATAATTGTTGCTACCATCGCAGAAGCAGGCTGTGTAATTGTAACGTTCACATTTACTGAACAATTGTTCGCATCTGTTACAGTTACTACATATGTTCCTGCTGCCAGGTTGTTTGCAGTTGCAGAAGTTTGAACCGGTGTAGTGTTCCATGAGAATGTATATGGAGCAGTACCACCCGCTACAGAAATTGTAGCAGATCCGTTTGTATTTCCGAAACAGCTAACATTTGTTTGAGACGTTACTGTAGCAACCATTGCTGCCAGCGGCTGTGTGATAATAACTGATGTTGTTGCAGTGCATCCATTAGCATCAGTAACTGTTACAACATATGTACCTGCTGCAAGATTGGTTGCTGTAGCGGTTGTCTGGGCTGGTAATGTGCTCCATGAGTAAGTGTATGGGCTTGTTCCGCCTGTTGCTGTTACAGTAGCCGAACCGTTTGAATTACCGAAACAGCTTGCATTTGTCGAGGAGCTGATTACTGCACTAAGCGCTGAAGCAGGCTGTGTGATAATTACAGTTCTGGTTGTTGAACAACCGTTAGCATCTGTAACTGTTACAACATAAGAACCTGCTGTAAGGTTTGAAGCTGTTGCAGATGATTGTGCCGGAGTTGTGTTCCATGAATAAGTGTATGGAGCTGTTCCGCCTGTTGCAGTGATTGTTGC